>JAIELS010000210.1 GCA_019752795.1 Sphingobacteriaceae bacterium | reverse complement strand
AATGGCAAACATTACAGGTAAACCAAATTTGCCAGCTCTTAGAACTGATTCAGGAGTACCGCCAACGGCAACCCAAATTTTTAAAAGATCGTTGACTGCACGTGGTAGTACAGTTTGATTAACTAATTCTGGTCTGAATTTGCCCTTCCAACTTAACTTTTGCTCGCTATTTATTTTTAAAAGTAGTTCTAATTTTTCTTCATACAATTCATCGTAGTCTTGCAAATTGTAACCAAATAGAGGAAATGATTCGATAAAACTTCCACGACCAGCCATTAATTCGGCTCTGCCATTGGAAATTAAATCAACCGTTGCAAAATTTTGATATAGCTTAACAGGATCTGAAGAACTTAATACAGAAACCGCACTACCTAATTTAATGTTTTTAGTAACAGTTGATGCGGCAGCTAAAATAATCTCTGGACTAGAAACGGCATAATCTGGACGATGGTGTTCGCCCATACCAAAGAAGTCTAAGCCGACTTCGTCCATTAATTTAATTTCTTCTATTATTTCTTGTAATCTTTGTTGGGCTGGCTGTATTTCGCCATTTGCATTGATCTGCAAATCTCCAAACATTCCGATACCTAATTCCATATGCTTTTATTTTAAACAAAGTTAAGACTTATGTGCTGATTAGATTTTGATGTATGGTAAGAAATTGCAAGCTTGAAGGAGATAGTTTTATACTTGTAGGAGGCAATATGATACTTGTAGGTTCTGTTTTTAAAGTTGGAGGTGTCAGTTTTAAGATTGTAGGTTGTAGTTTTAAGGTTGGAGGTGTCAATATGATACTTGCAGGTTCTATTTTTAAGGTTGGAGGTTCCATTTTTAAAGTTGCAGGTGTCAGTTTTAAGATTGGAGGTACTAGTCTTAAGATTGTAGGTTCTAGTTTTAAAGTTGTAGGTGTCAATATTAAAGTTGCAGGAGATAGTTTTATACTTGAAGTTGTCAACTTTATAATTGCGGGCCAGGTTATTTTATGTAATTTACTGTTGCAAAATACTGCTCTTCGTGATTTATAATCACGAAGCCGTATCACAGGATTTTTAATCCGATTTTAAAACTCATTTAACACTAATTTTCCTTTTCTTATGCCATAGAAATCTGCAGCACTACTGTTTAAATATTCTTCCTCTTTTTCTACTATTCCTGCTCTTACTGGGTTCATGTGAATATAGTTTAATTTTATATCTAAAAAACCTTGCGTAAATACTTCTTCACCATGATAGCCCTCTTCCCAAAACCAAATCTTATCATCATATTTTAATACTTTTAGTAGCCATTTTTTTCGGCTTTCCTTTGGGTTTTCTTCAATTGCTCTGTATATTGATTTTGAGGTGAATTTTTTAAAATCTCTAATTATATCGCTTAGGTTATTGTTTTTGGCACTAATGATCAAATGACAATGGTTGTTCATAATTACCCAAGCATATATTTCTAATCCTTTTTCATGCTGACAAAACTGTAAGCTTTCTATTAAAATATCAACATAGGCTGAACGCGTAAACACATCTGCCCATTGATGTACGGTAAAGGTTACAAAATGAATAGCACTTTGGTCTTTAATCTGATAAGCAAAACCCATATATCAAATATATTTAATAAGGATTGCAAATCCTAGGATAGGAATTCCAGATTACAAATCTGGAATAGCATCTATATAAAAAAAGCTCTATCTATCCAGAGGAGGCTTAATTATTAATTTTTTTGCAATTGACAAGCAAGCCAAATAGTAGCAAATACCTTTATTTCCTAAACCTGATGGCAGCGAACATGATCCCGATTTATCGGGAGAGTAAAGCGAACAGCAGGACTAACGCTCATAAAAGTCGCTGTCGTTGCTTTTCGAATAAATATTTCTTTGCATCAATTGTTGAATTTTTCATTTCTCTATAGGCAATTTGCTCTACTCAATTCCGTATCAACACCTTGTTAAAAACTTCCTTCGCAAAATATAATTGCAAATCTTATATTTACGCATCCCAAATACTTTAATAGCGAATGAGTGAAGAGTTAGACAATAATTTAAACGAAGAAACCCTGCCAGATAATCTGGAAAATAAACATGCTGTTATACCTATTAACGGGCTTTATGAAAATTGGTTTCTCGATTATGCTTCTTATGTAATTCTGGATAGGGCTGTGCCGCACATACACGATGGTTTAAAGCCAGTGCAGCGCCGTATTATGCATTCGCTAAAAGAAATGGACGATGGACGTTTCAATAAAGCAGCCAACGTTATCGGGAATACCATGAAATACCACCCGCATGGCGACGCCTCTATTGGTGATGCGATGGTTCAAATTGGTCAGAAAGATTTATTGATAGATTGCCAAGGAAACTGGGGCGACCCAATTACTGGTGATAGTGCCGCTGCGCCTCGTTACATCGAAGCACGGTTATCTAAATTTGCAAATGATGTGGTGTTTAACGCAGATACCACCATTTGGCAATTAAGTTACGACGGTAGAAATAGCGAGCCTGTTACTTTGCCAGTTAAATTTCCGTTGTTGTTAGCGCAAGGTGCAGAAGGTATTGCCGTTGGTTTAGCTACTAAGGTGATGCCACACAATTTTGTGGAGTTAATTGATGCTTCTATTGAGATTTTAAAAGGAAATAGAAGTAATATTTTACCAGATTTCTTTACTGGCGGTATGGCCGATTTCTCTAACTACAACGAAGGGATGCGTGGTGGAAGAATTAGAGTTAGAGCAAAA
>JAIELS010000056.1 GCA_019752795.1 Sphingobacteriaceae bacterium | reverse complement strand
CAAATAATTTAGCTAAAGTCTTGTTAAAATTTCATTTTGAGGTAGAGGTAGATTTTACAACTGATCAAGATAAACTAACTGACGCAATCGTTTTAATTGGAGATAGAACTTTTGGTAAAAAAGAAGATTATAAATTTGCTTACGATATGGGCGAGGAGTGGATGAAATTTACTGGCTTGCCTTTTGTTTATGCTGCATGGGTTGCCAATAAAGAAATACCAATACCCTTTATTGCTCAATTTGATGAAGCACTTAAACTTGGCCTGTTAAATAGAACTGAAGTTTTAAGAGAACTAACTAAAATTAATAACTTCGATTTGGAAGATTATCTATTTAATAAATTGAACTTCGATTTAACTGACGACAAAAGAAAAGCGCTAAATTTATTTTTGGAGTATATAAAAAAATTAGGTTAAGATGTCAACAGTTTCTGTGAATTGCCCTTGTTGCTCAAATTTAGCATATATAAATTGTTGTGGGCCTTTTCATACAAATAAAGCTAATCCCGCTAGCCCAGAGGCGATGATGCGCTCTCGTTACGCAGCTTATGTGCTACATTTAATTGACTATTTAGTAGCAACAACTCACGCTGAAACTAGAAATTTGTATCGTAAAAACGATATTGAAAACTGGTCTAAACAAAACCTTTGGTTAAAATTGGAAATCATTTCTGCTACTAAAGATAAAGTTGAGTTTAAAGCTTATTATCAGCATGATTCAAAGAATTTCATTCATCATGAAAATTCAACTTTTAAGATGGAAAATAAAAGGTGGTATTATTTAAATGGCGAATATTTTAATTAAAAAAGAAACGGGGACCATTCTTGTCGAACAATCCCCGTCATCTAAATTAACGCTCTCATCTATATAAACAACCAATTTTGTATTTTGTTGTGTGAGATATAAAGTTTTTTTATTTTTTTGTAGTTTTTACAGTTTTCGGTTTAATTTTTTCAATCTTTTCTGCTTCAACTTTCTTTTTAGCGGGTGCTTTTTTCTTAACTTCTTTATCAGGAGCTTCTTCTTTAGCTGCCAGAACTTTTTTTACAGTTGTTTTTGCCTTTTTAACAACTTCATGTTTATCAGCAATAACTTCTATTTTATTCTTGGCAACTGCTTTAGGTTTTTTAACAACTTCTTCAGTATTTTCTACTTTTTTCTTTGCGGGAGTTTTAGTTTTAATAACTTCAACTTCTTTTACTTCTTCTTGTATTGGAGCATTTAACGTTAAATAAGTTTCTACCAGTTGTTTAAGATATAAGTCTGGTTTAGGCATAGAAATAACCGTTCCAGGCTCTTTATCCTGAGATTGTTTAATGTAAGCAGATTTAATTTTGCCCCAATCTTTTGAGTAAAGCTTGATAAACATTTCCACAAACTGCTCATGTGTATAACTCTTAGGCAACCTACCTAGTACTACTTGTATTTTTTCTTCTTTATGATGTAAAATTGCCATTGGTCTATTTTAATATTTTAGCAAAGATAAACATATTAAAAGAATAAGATTATTTGAGTGATGATAAAACAAAAATGGAGTTGAACAATAAATCCAACTCCATTTTACTAAATATTTATAATTGAGCTATTTAATGTGCTTTTAGTTTGCCAGAAATAGTCTCTAATTTACTTTTTAATTTAGCTAATGCACCTACCAATGCCAAGTCGTAATTTTTATCGAAATGAGACACTGCAACTGGTTCTTTACCAGTAATTCTGGCTTCTAATAGGCAACGTTTGTCTTCCAAACCATCTTTGCTTCCATTTTCATCTGTAAAATGTACTTCTAATCTTGTAACTAAATCATCAAATCTGCTTAGATTTTGATTAATTACCTCATTAATTTGATTTTCGTACTCTTTGTGTATCGTTAAGTTCTTGTCTGTGTTTAGTTGAATCGTCATATGATATAAGTTTTAATACATTTTTAATAACAGTAAATATTGTAAAACAGTTTTAAAATATAGTATTTCATTCGTTTTATAACCAAATTATGATGATTGAGTCTTTTAACCTTTAAACTTTTTAGCTTCGGCATCTTTTCTCCACAAAAACTTCAACTTAAGTATCAAGATGCTATATTTACAATTCAGTAATTTAATTTAGATTTTGGCCAAAGTAAAAGAGACCGTAACCCCGTTAATGCAACAGTACAATACCATTAAGGCAAAATATCCTGGTGCATTATTGTTATTTAGAGTAGGCGATTTTTATGAAACTTTTGGTGAAGACGCAGTTAAAACTTCACAAATTTTAGGTATAATTTTAACTAAAAGAGGTACTGGACCAAACGGAGCGTTAGAATTAGCCGGATTTCCACACCATTCTTTAGATAATTATTTATCTAAATTGGTTAGAGCTGGTCAAAGAGTTGCCATTTGCGATCAATTAGAAGATCCGAAAACTACTAAAACGATTGTAAAAAGAGGTGTTACAGAATTGGTTACGCCTGGTGTTGCTTATGGCGACAATATTTTAAATCAAAAATCAAATAATTATATCATAGTCACCCTTCTTTTAATGATCATTATTATTCATCAATAAATCGTATTCATCACCATCATCCTCCTAATCCTCATCTTCATCATCATCATCTACAACTTAATGAAAATACTTAAATAACTTAGCAGAGCTAATTCTACAAAACTCACCATTCTTACGTCTACCAGCATTCATCACTGACAACCCTTCTGTTTCAACATCCATATCAAAATCATCATAAAGCTCATCATCATC
>JAIELS010000180.1 GCA_019752795.1 Sphingobacteriaceae bacterium | reverse complement strand
CACCAAAAACTTCGATAATTCCTTCGGGAATTTTTATGTAAAATCGAGTAAGTTTATCCTTATAGAGCTGCTCAAATGCTTCATCAGAAATAAAATCAGTAGTGGTTAATATAGGGGAGGATGTTTTTGAAAGACATTGTTTATTAAGGTCGTATATCCCAATATAATCGGCTTCGTATGTTAAAAACTCAGATTCGATATAATCTTTATACCATTGTTTGTCTTTCGTTTTTATGAAATCGACCATTTCATCCCAAAAAGTAACATCAACTATTGAAGCAGTATGGGTTTTAGAATTAAGCTTAAAGATAGAATTTACCGCATTTTGATATTCCATTGAAGCAGTTTTGTAAACTGCTTTTTCTTGTTTTAAGGTGTAAAAATATAAGGATGCGTATAGGATAAAAAATAATGCGCTGGTGCCTATAATCAGTACTAATAGTCGATAATACGTATTTAGGCCTGAGAGAATGCGCATTAATATAGTTTTAGAAATCAAATATAATATAAAATTCCTTCAAAGCACTTGAAGGAATTTTTAAAATCAAACTATTTCAGAGTTAATGTCTGTGTCCGATCTGGCCCTACTGAAAGGTATTTAATTGGCACTTCTAATTCTTTTTCTAAAAATGTAATATAATCAGCCAATTGGCTAGGAATTTGCTCTTTTTTAGTAATACCTGTTAAATCTGTTTTCCAACCTTCTATTGCTTTTAAAACCGGTGTAGGTTCAATAGAAATAATGTCGTAAGGCATGTAATCGATAGTCTCGCCATTGTATTCATAATGCGTGCAAGCATAAATCGTATCAAAGCTATCTAATACGTCGGCTTTCATCATGATTAATTCCGTTACGCCGTTTAGCATAATTGCATATTTTAATGCTGGTAAATCAATCCATCCGCAACGGCGAGCTCTACCAGTTGTAGCGCCAAACTCATGACCAAGCTGACGAAGGTTTTCGCCTACTTCATTGTCTAGTTCAGTTGGAAAAGGACCGCCACCAACACGAGTACAATACGCTTTAAAAATACCGAAAACGTCACCTACTTTATTTGGGGCAATACCTAAACCAGTACAAGCACCCGCGGTAGTGGTATTTGATGAAGTAACAAAAGGATAAGAACCAAAATCGACATCCAATAAAGTGCCTTGTGCGCCTTCTGCTAAAACTTTTTTACCCGCTTTTAAATAGCTATTTACAAAATGTTCGCTATCTACGTGAGGTATATTTTTAAGAAACTCAATCGCTTCAAAAAATGCAGCTTCTTTTTCTGATAAATCATACTCAAAATCGTAATGAGATAGAATGTCTTTGTGCTTTTCTACTAATTTGGCATAACGAGCTTTAAAATCTGGTAGAGTCGTATCACCTACGCGTAAGCCATTACGACCAGTTTTATCCATGTAAGTTGGACCAATACCCTTTAAAGTTGAACCAATTTTGCCAGCTCCCATGCGTTGCTCATTTGCTGCATCCAATAATTGGTGAGTAGGTAAAATTAAGTGTGCTTTACGAGCAATTACTAATTTGCCTGCAGCGACAGGATCATGACCAGCTTTTTTCAAATTATCTAATTCTCTTTTTAAGATAATAGGATCAATTACTACACCATTACCGATTAGATTCATAATCCCATCATTAAAAATTCCTGATGGAATAGTGTTCAATACGAATTTTTTACCGTCAAATTCTAAAGTGTGCCCAGCGTTCGGGCCACCTTGAAAGCGAGCTATCATGTCATATTGTGGACTTAATACGTCAACAATTTTACCTTTACCTTCGTCGCCCCATTGCAGGCCTAGTAGTACATCTACTTGCGTCATTATATTAAATTAAAAAAATAGAAATATGATAGATTAGAAAATTATTTTGTTGCATTTGTTTTTTGTGTAGCGGCAGATTTAATTGCGGCTGCTGCACTACAATCAAAACAAATACCATACATATTTAAAGAGTGATGTTTGATGTCGAATTTTAATAAATCGCCAACCATGCTTTGAATTTGATGGATACGTGGGTCGCAAAATTCTACAACTTTACCACAATCTATACAAATTACATGGTCATGCTGATGATAGCCATAAGATTTTTCGAATTGCGCCATGTTTTTACCAAATTGGTGTTTGGTAACCAAATCACAAGAAACCAGTAATTCTAAAGTATTGTAAACTGTAGCTCTACTTACCCTGTACTTTTGGTTTTTCATATGTATGTAGAGTGTTTCTACATCAAAATGGTCATTTCTAGAATAAATTTCTTCTAAAATGGCAAAACGCTCAGGGGTTTTTCTTAAGTTTTTGTTTTCGAGATAGGCTTCAAATATTTTTCTAACCAACTCACTTGTATTCTGTTCAGACATAGTTTTAAACTCCTCTTCAAAGGTAGGTAAATGATTACATCGATTAAAATGATTACACAGATTATTAATTAACAAAATGTAAAGATGTTCATAAATGTTAAAAAGTTGTAAAGTTGAAATGTTCAATGATGGGCATTTCTGTTAAAACACTCCTTTTGAAAAACTGTAAACTCCTAACTGATTATGCATCAAACCTGGTAACCCCAGTTACACCATTAACTTCTAATAAATTTTTAATCAGGTTATCTAAATGTTCTTTGTCATTCACGAAAATCTTAATTGAGCCATCAAAAATTCCATCATTGGTATCAACGGTAATAGATCTCATGTTAACTTTAAAGTCGTTAGAAATTACTTTTGTAATGTTATTAATTAATCCAACGTCATCTATTCCAATAATGTGTAAGCCGGTTAAGAAGGTTAAT
>JAIELS010000104.1 GCA_019752795.1 Sphingobacteriaceae bacterium | reverse complement strand
AAAACACAAAAAGAACAGATTAAAGTAGGTGTAGATATTATTATCGCAACACCAGGTAGGTTTTTAGATCTTTATCTTTCAGGAGATATTAATACCAAGTATTTGCAGTTTTTAGTATTAGACGAGGCCGATAAAATGATGGATATGGGTTTTATAGGGTCTATACACAGAATTTTAGAAATTGTACCTCGTAAACGTCAAAATTTGCTTTTCTCTGCTACTATGAGCGATTTGGTTCAGAAAATTGCTGGAGATTTCTTAAAACACCCAACAGTAATAGAGGCATCTGAACAAGCAACACCGGCAAGTACGGTTACGCAAGTTTTATATGATGTGCCTAATTTTAAAACTAAAATCAATTTATTACAACATTTATTAAAAGACGTTGAAGTTTTTAAAAGATTGATTATTTTCTGTAAAACTAAAGCGGTTGCTGATAATATTTTCAGTTTCGTAGTTCGCCGTTTTGGTGAAAATTCTGTTAGGGTTATACATGCAAATAAAGGTCAGAATACGAGAATAAATTCGATAAATAGCTTTAAAGATGGTAATATTAGGGTTTTAGTGGCAACTGATGTAGCATCTAGAGGTATAGATGTAACCGAAGTAAGCCATGTGATCAATTTTGATGTGCCGATAATTATAGAAGATTATGTACATAGAATTGGGCGTACTGGTAGAGCTTTTTCAACAGGAGATGCCATTACTTTTTGTACAGAGGCTGAGAAATATTATATCCGTAAAATAGAAAAGTTAATTCGCCAGTTTATTCCAGTTGAACCAATACCAGAAGGAGTTTTTATTGAGGAAACACCTTACGAAGAAAAACAAAGTATTGCTCGTGATATAGATCTGCAGAAACGAAAAGAAGACCCTGATTTTAAAGGTGCTTTTCATGAAAAGAAAAATGCAAAGCAAATAGAAGAACGAGAAAGAGAAAAAGCAAGAAATAAAGCCCACAAAACTAAAGTTTTTAAGAATAAAAAACGTTTCGATAAAAAGAAGTAAATTAGTTAATAATGAAATTCAGATTAACCCCATTAAATATTATCACATCACTTGGTATTGCATTTTTAGCAATTAGCTTTTTTGAAGCAAGGCCTGCAGGCGGATTGGCGACTATCGATATGGGGACATTCTATAAGGTTATACTTTCATCATTGATTTTGGTAAGTATTGTTACTGATTTAATCTTTAGGTTTATTTTTAAAGATTTAAAGAAGATATGGTTTATCGAATTGTTTTTTATCGCTTTTACCATTATTTTGTTTTTAATATTACAAAAGTAAAACGATGGGTTTTTAAATATGCTTAGTAAAATCTGCATATTTGCAACCGAAAAAAACATTAATATCATTGAACTGAATTTAATTTTGAAATCTTTTAAATCAGTGAAATCTTTTTAAAAATGAGAACAGCAGAAATAAAAGTAACAGTAGAATTAGACGAAAATAACATGCCCGAGAATATTCTTTGGGAAAGTACTGATGCGGCAACTAAAGATCAAGTGCCTGTAAAATCGATGATTTTAGCTTTATGGGATCATAATTATAAAAACTCAATGCGTATTGATCTTTGGACTAAAGATATGCCTGTTGATGAAATGAAACGCTTTTTTTATGAAACTTTACAAACTATGGGCGATAGTTTTTTAAAAGCAACTGGCGAAGAAAATATAGTAGAAGATTTACGTGATTATTGTGCACACTTTGCAGATAAAATGGGAATAGACACTAGGAAATAAATTGTTTTCAGTTAACAGTTTTCATTTGCTTTTCATTGTAAATTTTTAACTTTATACTTATAAACTATAATTATGTTAATTGTAAAAAAGGTAAATGCTTACATTGGTCTGCTCTTGGCCACCATTGCTACTTGTGTTTCTCCAATTATTAAAGTTCCATTTAAAGGAAATTGGAATTTGTATCAAACCGATAGTCGCTTGTTTTTTATCACAATTTCTATCATCGCCTTGGCTTCATTGAGTTTGTTTGTAAGGCAATTAAAATCTTTTAGAATATTAGCTTTTGTATTGTTCTTTTGGAGCTTTTTAATGGCTGCCGCTGTTTATTTTAAATCTAATAATTATTTCAATTCTAAATTTTTTGATAAAGTATTGGCAAAAACTATTCATTACCAATGGGGATGGATTGTAATGTTAGTCGCAGTTTTGTTATTAATAACTTCTGTTAGAAAAATGAGATTAGAAGAGAATAAGATTTAATAAATCTGAACTTAATTCAAGCCACCCAAAGTTTTGTGTAATTTTTTTCGCTTAAAATGCGTTTGCTTCAAATTATTATTCCCAGAAATTATACTAATATTACCGTCAACCTCAAACATGGCTAATTTAACATCTTTGTAATGTTCAACTCCGTGTTCTCTCATTGCTTCTTTTATTTCTTCATCAGTAATTCCTAAATGGCTTAATTTTTCGAAATTTAATTTGCCGTTATGTATTAAAATTTCTGGATGCTGGAATACAAAATCTCTAATCTTTTTATTTTTGAAAGTAATCTTTTTGAGCAGATAGTTTAACGTAAATAAAACGGCAGCTGCTGCTAAGCCACCTAATAAACTTGTATTATTGCCTACCATTGCATTTTGCACAGCGTTACTGATAAGTAAAATTAATACAACGTCAATGGTGTTTAATTGAGAAAGCTCTTTTTTGCCAGTTAAACGAATGGCTATCAGCATAAAAACATAAACAGCCAAACTGCGAAAGGCAATATCTAAATACGGGTTCATAAATTAAATTTACGATTTTAGAATTACGATTTACGATTGAAGAGATGAAAAATTAAATAAGCTAAACTTTCGGACTTCCCGACTAATAACTTCCCTACTTTCTTAAAACTTCAAAGCTGTTTGCCCTTTTTGTGCCACATCAATTTCATGTTGTAATAGCCATTTTTTGCGCCATAATTCACCAGCGTAACCAACTAATTTACCG
>JAIELS010000069.1 GCA_019752795.1 Sphingobacteriaceae bacterium | reverse complement strand
ATTTGCACCTCGAATAAAAATAAACAATTCTAAAAAATAATTATTTAACAATGTACGCAAAAGTAAATATAGCAGGACAGCAATTCAAAGTTGCAAAAGACCAGCATCTTTTTGTACACCGTTTACAAGGGGATGAAGGCGCTAGTATTGAATTTGACAATGTATTGTTGGTTGATAATGGTGGTAAAATTACAGTAGGACTTCCTGCGGTAAAAGGTGCATCGGTTACAGCTAAAATCGTGTCTCATTTAAAAGGTGATAAGGTAATCGTTTTCAAAAAGAAACGTAGAAAAGGTTACAAAAAGAAAAATGGTCACCGCCAGTATTTCACCAAAATCCAGATTGAGAGTATCACTCTGTAGTTAATTCTTTTGTTTAATTGTAAGTTTGGGTTTCCCAGCTTAAAAAATATAAAATAAAATGGCACATAAAAAAGGAGCCGGTAGTTCTAGAAACGGACGTGAATCGCATAGTAAGCGTTTAGGTATTAAGATCTTTGGTGGTCAAGAAGCTATCGCTGGAAACATCATCGTTCGTCAACGCGGAACAAAACACCACCCAGATAAAGGTGTAGGTATTGGTAAAGATCATACTTTATTCGCTTTAGTACCTGGTATAGTAACTTTTAGAAAGAAACAAGATAATAAATCTTATGTTTCAGTTTTACCTTTAACAGTTGAAGATGCAGCTCCAGTAAAAGAAGCAGCACCTAAAAAAGTTGCAGTTAAAGCTAAAGCAGCGCCAAAAGCAAAAGCAGAAACAGTTGCGAAAGCACCTGCAGCGCCTAAAGCAGCTAAAGCTCCAGCAAAAAAAGCAGCGAAAGCTGATGATGCTGAAACAGCAGAATAATATTGTAATTTAATTACAGCATAAAAAAACCAGAACATTTTGTTCTGGTTTTTTTATGCTTTTATTTTTGAGTTGAGAAATTTCTACAAACTCCACATTTATCTTTCTCTCTCTAAAATCTCTTGTATCAAAATTCTAAATTGAATTTTCTTTTCATCAGGAATGCTTAATTTTTGTAATGCTTGCTGTGCAATGGTTAAATATTTATCCATTTCTGAAGTAGCTAATTCTTTAATTTGATATTTATTGTAAATATTAGTTACTTGATTTACTTTCTCAACTTGATTTTCAATATCGTTTTTTAAAACAGCTATTTCATCACTTTGAGCTAATGCTAATGTTTTTAAATGTAAATAAGTTTTCTTGTTTGATATGATATCTCCGCCAACTTGTTTGCCGAATTTCTCTGGGTTGCCGTAAACATCTAAAATATCATCTTGTAATTGAAAAGCCACACCTACATTTTCTCCGAATTGATATAATAAATCTGCATCAGCAGCACTTGCTCCACCAACTATAGCACCTAATTTCATTGCTCCACCTAGTAATACTGCAGTTTTTAATCTAATCATTTCGATATACTCTTCAATACTTACATCGTTTCTTTGCTCAAACTCCATATCTAATTGCTGGCCTTCGCAAACACCTTGAGCGGTAGCATTAAAAGTGTCTAAAACAGGTTTTAAGACGCTAATGTCTACTTTAGAAAGATGCTTATTGGATTCGACCATCATTACATCTCCGCTTAAAATAGCATTGTTAACACCCCATTTTTCGTGAACAGTTTTTTGTCCTCTTCTTAAGGGTGCATTATCCATAATGTCATCATGTACTAAGGTGAAATTATGAAAAGTCTCTATGGCTAATGCTACTTCTAATGATTGATTTAAATCATCACTAAAAAGTTCTGTAGCCATTAATACCATTACTGGTCTAAGTCTTTTACCGCCTAGATTCATAATGTATCTAATTGGTTCGTATAAATTTGCGGGATGCTGTGGATATACTATTTTTGGAATAGCATCTATAATTATTTTTTGTAACTGTAAAGTAGTATGCATTATTTAAGGGTTAGTCATGGTACCAAAAGCAGCTTTACTTTCCATCATTTTGATAAATGCGTCTTCTAACGTTGTTTGTTTAACGATAGGATTGTTTTTCCAAAAAATAGGATCGTAAGGTATAGCTTCTATTACCGCTCTGTCTTTTGTATTTCTATTAAGTGCTTCAAATTGTTGTTCTTTTATGTTTTCGTCTACGTTATAAACTGTAAGTAGCGAGCTAATATTAGAGTTTAGGTTTCTACCTCCAACAGCTAAACTCATGTATAATTTAGTAGCTATGCTTTCTAAAACAGGAATTGGATGCCCATTTCCATTAAATGTAGCAATTGTTGTTACCACAGGTGGAAATTTAGCCGTTGCTTCTGTAAGACGAATAGGGAGGTTAAAAACGCTGTTTTCTAACCTGTAGATCTTAGAATCATCTACGCCGATATAATAAGTTGAGTTAACGTAGTATTGATTTTTTCGGCCTTTTTTGTACTTGCAAGTAATTACTGCAATATTTTGATCTGCTTGTTCAATGTATTTATCGATAGTAAATTCAAAATCTTTAAGTGTTGTTAAACTTACAAATTTGCCACCTTTATTTGGTAATAAATATCCGCTGTAAGAAAATGTTAAATAAGATTGGTTGTTGAGCGAAAATGAAATTTCTTCATTTAATTCTGCATACCTACTTTGTTTAGCAGACCAACCTTGTACACGTTGAGTATTCCACCTTAAATCATAAAACAGCTCATAAATTTGACTTGCTTTACCATTTAAAGAAGTTAATTGTCTGTAAAAAGCATTGGCGTAAAAATTAGTATTCGTATTTTCAATTGCTTTTTCTAATGCAGCTTTTACTATTCTTTCTCCTCTAAATGGATCTATAGTTATTTCAGTTAAAGTTATTGTTGCGGGCTTAAGTTTTAACGTTAATGTGTTATTAATATCGGTAACACTGGCTTCTATAGTATTGTAACTCACATGACTTATCCTAATTTTAAAAGGCAAAGAAGAGGTCTTAATAACAAAATATCCATTTTCATTAGTAACTGTAGAAAAGTTAGTTCCTACAATACTTACGGAAGCGAAAGGTATTTCATCTCCTGTAATACCATCTACAACTTTACCTTGCAAGTTTTGAGCTAAAACCTGACTAGAAAAAATTAATAAG
>JAIELS010000135.1 GCA_019752795.1 Sphingobacteriaceae bacterium | reverse complement strand
TGTCTTTTTAACATTAGGATTAAGATTTTAAAGCAAAAATCCCTTGAGCTAAAAAGTTCAAGGGATTTTTTTATATTCCAAATAGCGAAGCTCCAGATTGCCAAAATCTATCTATTCTCTTTTCTACCTCAATATCTTTAATTAATTCAGGAGCATGATGAGGTTTTTTACGAGCATCTATAATTAATGGTCCATTACAACCCCAATGCTTGTTTACCATAAAATCATCTACCCCATCTATATCAGCAGCAGGATTACTTCTTGTAAAAGCAACCCAAACTAAATTATTGATATTTTCTGCTGTAAACTCAACATCATCACAAACTACAATTAGTTGTAATGTGGCTAAATCCTGACTTTTTAAGTGAGATTTTAAAAGCTCAATATCTTTCTTTGCCGATAGTGCATCTTGATATTTATCAGCTTTAATTGCCAATACACCAGGCATTGCTATTTTAAAACTATCAAATTCAGTTGGCAAATTAAAACTAAGTGGTAAAACTGCCATCAGTTCTCTCCTCTTTTCTCCTGCAGCCGCAAATACAACTTTAGATCCTGCATTTAAGCCATCTCCAGAATAATCTAGAGTATCGATGGTCGTATTGGTATAAAAATGTAAATCCTTTTTAAAATCAATTCTTTCCAGCATATGCTGCAAAAATTTCGATATATCGCTCGTACTTAAACGCTCATCATCTTCTCTAGCTGCAATAAATAAGTACTTAGCTAAACTCAGTTGATTTTTACCTAAAATATGATTAGCTATGGTTAAAATTTCTTGTGGTTTTTTCTCTTTCAAATAAGGCGTGTATCGTTCACTTCCAATAGCAAATAACAAAGGGTGTACGCCTGCTGCATCAACAGCATTCACTTCTTTTAAACCTGTAATTTCACTTGGTATTGCAGAGCCTGTTATTTCATGAATTAATGCGCCAAAACTAGTATCTTCTTGTGGCGGTCTGCCTACCACAGTAAAAGACCAAATTGCATCTTTCTTGTGGTACACATTATGAACTTTCATTAAGGGAAATTGATGTGTAAGACTGTAATAACCCAAATGATCCCCAAATGGTCCTTCTGGTTTATTTTCGTTCGGATAAACTGTTCCAGTAATTACAAAATCTGCATCCGCAGAAATACAAAAACCTTCATCATCATAAAAATACCTAAATCGTCTATTACCCATTGCACCAGCAAATGTCAGTTCAGATAAGCCCTCTGGCAAAGGCATAACCGCAGCTAAAGGATGAGATGGTGGACCACCTACAAAAATACTTACTTTTAAAGGCTCTCCTTTAGCATTAGACTTGGTTTGGTGAACACCTATACCTCTATGTAATTGATAATGTAAACCTATTTCTTTGTCGGTAATATAATCGTTTCCAGATAGTTGTATTCGATACATTCCTAAATTACTATTCATTACGCCCGGTTTATCAATATCTTCTGTATAAACTTGTGGCATGGTAACAAACGGACCGCCATCCATTGGCCAATTTACAATTTGAGGAATAGCACTTATGGTAGTTTTTTGGAATGTATTCTTAAATAGGGATTGCTTTAATGGTAAAGCAGATAAAGCGGTTAATCCAGAAGCTGCATATTTAAATGGGTTTTTCAATGCTTTTATAGGATCAGAACGCAAAGCAACTAAATTTTCTACCTTAGCCAAACTATCTCTAAACATAAACTTACTTCGTTCTAATGTTCCAAAAAGATTAGAGACAGCAGGAAATTTACTTCCTTTAATGTTTTCAAATAATAGTGCTGGCCCCTGTTTTTCATAAACACGAAGATGTATTGCCGCCATTTCTAAATATGGATCAACTTCTTCTTTAATTCTTATTAAGTGACCATTTCTTTCTAAGTCAGCTACACATTCCGCTAAATTTTGATATCCCATTTGTACAAAAATAAGATTAGAAATGGATTAATAGTCGTGCAACGAAAATAATTACCAAAACATTATAAAAGAAAAAAATCCTTACTTTTAGAGTAAGGATTTTTAAAGTATAAATAAAAATAAATCTATTTCTTACCAGCAAAAGAGCGCAACATCCAAGTTGTTTTTTCTTTAAACTGCATAAATCGATTTACCATGTCATTTGATCCATCATCTCCTGCTTTATCTGTAGCTTCTAACAAGTCTCTTTCCATTTCAATCAATTTGGCCATATCACCTAAAACAGCATCAACCATTGCCATGTCGGTCATACCAATAGTGTTAATTTCTTTAATACTAGATTCTTTAATATAATCTTCAAAACGGCTGTGAGGTGGTTTACCTAAAGTTAATATACGTTCAGCAATTTCATCAATTGTTAATTGAGCATTTGTGTATAATTCCTCAAACTTAATATGTAATGTAAAAAAATTTTGTCCTTTAATATTCCAATGACAACCTCTTAATTTTTGATAATGAATATGATAATTAGCCAAATAATCATTTAGCATATCAACAACTGGTTTTACTTCTTTTTCTTTTAAACTAATTTCTTTTGCATCCATGATTTTAAAAATTATAATTTCTTTAATAATAACACAACAACTTAAGTATAAAAAGGTTTAATAAAATAAAAAATTATTACAATACAATTGTCACAATAGCGTTTTACATACATTATTAACGTAAAAATAATTATTCGTATAATTGTATTCCCAAATATTTGAAAGAATTTAATGCAAAAAATATATACAGTACTACTGGCTATTTTATTAGTAAACACAACTGCAACATTTGCCAGTAATAGGATTGATTCAATTGGTATTGAAAACAATAAAGGCAAAAAGGTAATTATATATAAAGTTGAAGCGAAAGAAACCTATTATTCTATTTCAAAAAAATATAATGTAAATTATAAAGAAGTCATGGAGTTTAATGACAATCAATTTTTACAAATTGGCGTTACCCTAAAAATACCTACTCAAATACCATTTAGCAGCACAAATACAATTGTAACCAAAAATGATAACCCTACAATGGTAGAACATACCATTGTAGCAAAAGACAATTTAAATATGTTGGCTGAAAAATACGGCACAACTATAAATGAAATTAAAAGAGTTAACAATTTATCATCAATCAACTTAAAAATTGGACAAATATTAAGAATACCATCGTCAGGTTCAACAGTAGAACAGACGTTAACTAATCCAATAACGACCTATTCTCCGCCCGTAAAATCTGTTTCCGTAGCTAATGAAATTTCAACTAATCATACCATAAAAGCCAAAGAGAATTTAAATCTTATCGCAAAAATGTATGGCACTACAGTAGAAGATATTAAAACTTTAAACGGACTTTCTTCTAATAATTTACAAATCGGGCAGATATTAAAAATACCATCTACAATTCAAT
>JAIELS010000175.1 GCA_019752795.1 Sphingobacteriaceae bacterium | reverse complement strand
CCGATTTATTTGCCCACATGGAAGAAATTGATTTATGTTGGCGATTAAAAAACTTAGGTTATCGTGTAGTTTGTTGTACTGATGCAGAAGTTTATCATGTTGGTGGAGGCACTTTAAATGCAAACAATCCTTATAAAACTTACCTTAACTTTAGGAATAACTTAATTATAATGCAAAAGAATTTGCCTAAAAATGATGCTTATTTTAGAATTTTCATCAGATTTTGGATCGATTTATTAGCTTTAATTAAATTCTTATTGCAAGGTAAACTTGAATTCTGCGTTGCGATAAGCAAAGCACACTATCATTTTTTAATAGATTTAAATAAAACTGGTTTAAAAAGAACAAACAGGCAAATCCCCTATTTATCTCATAGTGGAGTTTACAAAAAGAGTATAGTTTATAGTTACTTTGTCAATCAACTAAAGAAATTCAGTAATTTAAAAGAGCTCTAAATATTTTTCTAAAAACGAGCTAAATTATTTTAAAAAACTTTCCATAGCTAATCGATAACCATCTAAACCAAAACCAGTAAGCACACCTTTACAATTTTTTCCTGTTAATGATACATGACGGTATTCTTCTCTTGCATAAATATTTGATATATGCACCTCAACAACAGGTGTTTGTATGGCAGCAATTGCATCTGCTATTGCTACAGAAGTATGCGTATAGCCACCAGCGTTAATAATAATCCCATCATAAGAAAAACCAACTTCATGTAATTTATTAATCAATTCTCCTTCTACATTACTCTGGTAATAATCAATTTCAATAATACTATACAATTCACGTAGTTTAGAAATATAGCTATCAAATCCTTCAGCACCATAAATTGTTGGTTCACGTAAGCCTAAAAGGTTTAAATTTGGACCATTAATAATTTGTATTTTCATTACTTGATTAATTTTTGTAACCTTACAATAATACGGAATTGTGAGCATAGCCCAAATAAAAATGAATACTCAATCTTACTTAAAAGGATTTAAGGACTATTTAAAGTTAGAACGCTCACTTTCTGCACATTCTATTAATGCCTATTTAACTGATGTAGATAAATTACTTCAATATTATCTGGCCATTGATAAAGATTTAAATTTAAATAAAATTCAATTAAGCGATTTAAGAGCTTTTATAACTTGGCTAAACGAAATTGGCATGCAGGCCAATACCCAAGCAAGAGTAATTTCTGGAATTAAAGCATTTTTCACTTATTTAATGCAAGAAGAAATTATACAAGAAGATCCCACTACTTTATTGGCCGCTCCAAAACTAACCCGAAAACTACCAGACACTTTAAATATTAACGAAATTAATGCATTGATTGACGCTATCGATGCTTCTAAACCTGAAGGAATGCGAAATAAAGCTATTATTGAAATGCTTTATGGTTGTGGGCTACGCGTTACTGAATTAGTAGAATTACGCATTTCAAATATTTATGCAGATACCGAATTTATTAAGGTAATTGGTAAAGGGAATAAAGAGCGTTTAGTACCAATAGGATCAGTTGCATTAAAACTATTAGAAATTTATATCCAGCAAATTAGAGTCCATTTAAATATCAAAAAAGGTCATGAAGACTTTATTTTCTTAAACAAATTAGGGAGCAGATTATCTCGAATTTCTGTATTTAACTTAATTAAATCTTTAGCTGTTAAAACTGGTATACATAAAAATATTAGTCCGCATACTTTAAGACACTCTTTTGCTACCCATTTAATAGAAGGCGGTGCAGATTTACGTGCAGTACAAGAAATGCTAGGACATGCAAGTATCACTACTACAGAAATTTACACGCATTTAGATCGAGATTATTTACGAAGTGTAATTACACAATTTCATCCGAGAGCGTAATCATTTACGGCAACAAATCATTCTATCTTTACCTTGCATATCTTTTCGCAATTCAATGTTTATAAAGCCTTTATGATTTAATAATTCAACTGTTTGTTTACCTAAATATTCGTTGATTTCGAAAAATAGTAAACCATTAGGCATTAAGTTAGTGAAAGCAAAATCGGCAATTGCATCATAAAAAATCAATGGATTATCGTTGCTAACAAACAATGCTCTATGCGGTTCATTCGCAATTACATTTTCGTGTATACTAGATTTTTCATTTTCAGTAACATAAGGTGGATTGCTGACGATGATTGCATATTGAGTATTGCGAATAGCGTATTGCGATTTCAAGATGTCATCTTGGAGAAACTCCACCTCTACCTCATTTAAAATTGCATTTTGCTTAGCAGTGACTAAACTATCCTTGGCAATATCAATAGCAGAAACTTTAGTATTTGGTAAATTTTTCTTTAAAGCAATTGCGATACAGCCACTTCCAGTTCCTATATCGAGAATAGTTAAGGGCTGAGAGTTTGGAATTTGAAGTAATGAATTACTAGCTGAAATTATCCACTCTACTAACTCTTCTGTCTCTGGTCGTGGTATTAAAACTGAAGGATTTACTTTAAATGGTAAACCGTAAAAAATGGTTTCGCCAATAATGTATTGTATTGGTTTACCAGCTTGTAATGTTGTTAAAATAGCTTCTAGCTTATTCAACTTTTCTGTAGAGATAACTTCGTTCTTTTTTAGCAAATAGTCAGCTCTGCGATATTTAAGTACGTGTTCTAATGCGATTAAATAGATTGTTTGCGCTTCATCTTCATCATAAATCGCATTTAAACTAGTAATAAATTTATTGGCTAAATCTTTTAAAGTCATAAGCCGTAAAATTAACTATTCTGATGGCAATAACTAATCGAAATTCTAAAATCCTAACCCGATAACTATCGGGTCAAAAATATAACTTACTTTTGTAAAGATGACTGATGAACTATACATGAAGCGCTGCTTGGCACTGGCCGAATTAGGAATGGGCAATGTTAGTCCAAACCCAATGGTAGGTTGCGTAATTGTTCACGATGGAAAGATTATCGGTGAAGGTTATCATCAAAAAATTGGTGAAGCACATGCAGAAGTAAATGCGATAAACGATGTATTTTCTAACTATGGAGCTGAGGCTCCCACCCTTTTAAAAAACGCTACAGCTTATGTAAGTTTAGAACCATGTGCGCATTTTGGTAAAACGCCACCTTGTGCAGACTTATTAATTAAACATCAAATAAAGAAAGTTGTAATTGGAAATAATGACCCTTTTACACAAGTAAACGGTAAGGGTATTGGAAAACTAAAAGATGCAGGTATTGAAGTTATAACAGGAATTTTAGAAAATGAATGCAGTTATTTAAACCGTAGATTTTTGACTAGAATTAGTCAACAAAGACCTTATGTTATTCTAAAATGGGCGCAAACGGCTAATGGTTATTTTGCTCCAAAAGATGGCAAACAACACTGGAT
>JAIELS010000041.1 GCA_019752795.1 Sphingobacteriaceae bacterium | reverse complement strand
ACCCAAGTATTTAAATTATGGATCAGAAAATTATTAACCTATACGATTCTTACACTCATAGTCAACTCAGTAGAAAAGACTTTATGAAAAAGTTAGCTATTTTAACTGGTAGTACAGCTTTGGCTTTAACAGTTTTGCCTTTGCTTGAGAGTAATTATGCTTCAGCTGCAAGCATTAGTAATGATGAGGTAGATAGTGAAATGGTTAGTTTTGCTGGTGTAAATGGGGAGATGAAAGGTTTGTTGGCTATGCCGAAAGGTAACCGTAAAAAGCTAGGGGCGGTAGTTGTCATTCACGAAAACAGAGGTTTAACACCGCACATTAAAGAGGTAACTAAAAGGGTAGCTTTAGCAGGTTATGTGGCTTTAGGAGTAGATGCACTTTCTCCGTTAGGTGGTACACCCGAAGACGAGGATAAAGGAAGGGAATTGATAGGGAAATTAGATCCAAACCAAAACTTACAAAATTATTTAAAAGCCTTGGCTTATTTAAGAGACCATCAATACGGGAATGGTAAAACAGCTGTTGTTGGTTTTTGTTGGGGAGGGGCAATGTCTAATAAATTGGCAGTTGCCGATCCAAAACTAAATGCCGCTGTAGCTTATTATGGTTCGCAGGTAAAGGCAGAGGATGTGCCTCAAATTAAAGCAAGTGTAATGTTGCATTACGGAGGATTAGACGAGCGCATCAATGCAGGAATTCCTGCTTATGAAGCGGCTTTGAAAGAAAATAAGATTGACTACAAAGTATATGTTTATGACGGTGTTAACCACGCTTTTAATAATGATAGTTCCCCAACAAGATACAATGAGGCTGCTGCTAAATTAGCATGGCAAAGAACGCTTGATTTGTTTAAGGTGAAATTGAGGTAGGCCTCGTCATTCCGAACTAATTTTTCACGAGAGCTAGTTCCGATTTATCGGAAAGGAATCTCTAGGTTAACAGCACAAGCTTATGCTAAGCATCGAAATTAATAAATAGATATCTCCTCGCTGCGCTACGTTCGATATGACGTTGTGTTTACAGATAAACTAAAAGATATTAGTTATAAACAAACGTTCCAAACTCGCTAGTTAGCGTAACTTGTTTTTGATTTCCTTTTTCAACTCGACCTATTATTTGCGCATCAATGTTAAAGCTTTTAGAAATGGTAATAATTTCTTCAGCAATTGCTGCGGGTACATAAATTTCCATTCTGTGGCCCATATTAAATACTTTGTACATTTCTTTCCACTCGGTACCAGATTGCTCTTGTATCAGTTTAAATAAAGGAGGGATAGGGAAAAGATTATCTTTAATTACATGTATATCATCATTAATGAAATGTAAAACTTTCGTTTGTGCACCACCACTACAATGAACCAAGCCGTGAATATCTTTTCTGCACTTATCTAATATTTTTTTAATTACTGGCGCATAGGTTCTAGTTGGAGATAAAACTAATTTTCCAGCTGTAATACTGTTGTTTTCATCAATAGCGATTAAGTCAGTTAATTTTTTACCACCAGAAAATACCAAATCCAAAGGTACGGCTGGATCAAAGCTTTCCGGATAAGTGTTTGCAATAGATTTTTCAAAAACATCATGACGTGCAGAAGTTAAGCCGTTAGAGCCCATGCCTCCATTATATTCAGTTTCGTAAGTTGCTTGTCCGTAGGATGCTAAGCCAACAATCACATCGCCATCTTGGATGGTGTGGTTACTGATAATTTCTTCTCTTTTTAAACGGCAGGTAACGGTAGAATCTACAATAATTGTTCTTACTAAATCACCAACATCGGCCGTTTCTCCGCCAGTTGAGTAAATAGAGATACCTAAATCTCTTAAATCTGATAAAATTTCTTCGGTACCGTTAATGATCGCTGCAATAACTTCGCCCGGAATTAGGTTTTTATTACGGCCAATGGTAGAGGATAATAAGATATTTTCGGTTGCACCAACACAAATTAAATCGTCTAAATTCATGATAATGGCATCTTGAGCAATTCCTTTCCAAACAGAGATATCACCAGTTTCTTTCCAATAGGTATAAGCTAAGGAAGATTTAGTGCCAGCGCCATCAGCATGCATAATATTGCAATAGGCCTCATCATTACCTAAAATATCAGGAATGATTTTGCAAAATGCTTGTGGAAATATCCCTTTGTCGATGTTTTTAATTGCTGCATGTACATCTTCTTTTGATGCAGAAACGCCGCGTTGGTTGTACCTATTATCGCTCATATTGGTTGCAAAGATAAGATTTTAAGGGGAAAGACTAAAACTGAAAGCTAAAAGAATAAGCAGGAAAGGTTATGGTATTTTACATCTTCTCTAAAAGATAAACTTGCTAAAAACTTAAAGTAGCTATAAAAGGCTTTTTTGTAAAAATAAAGGCGTCAAGAAGTTAATCGAGACGCCTTTATGCTATGTGAATTAAACTATTTTAAAAATAATATCTCACGTAATTTTGGTAATGGCCAAACGCTATCGTCAACAATTTGCTCTAATTTATTTACGTGGTAACGAATGGTGTCAAAATAAACTTTAACGTTTTCGTCGTAACTAATTGCTTTTTCTCTGTTATCTTCTATTGTATTTGTTTTCTTTCTTGCTTCTAACATTGCATCTATATTCGATTTAATTTCGAAAATATGTTTAGAAAGAGACTCGATGATTGCCAACGGAGTAGATAAAGCTTCTTTACTTAAACCAAGATCTTTTAATCCTTTTGCATTTTCCATTAAAATATTTTGATAGGCAATAGCGGCTGGTAAAACCTGAGTATTTGCTATTTCTCCCATTACACGAGCTTCAATTTGAAGTTTTCTAAAGAAACTTTCTAACAAAATCTCGTGGCGAGCATGTAATTCGCGTTTATTGAAAACGTTTGTTTTGGCAAAAAGCTCGGTAGTTTTTTCGCTAATGTAAGCGTCTAATGCTTTTGGAGTGGTTTTGATATTTGTTAATCCACGTTTTTCAGCTTCGTCTGCCCATTCTTGTCCGTATCCATTTCCTTCAAAACGGATGTCTTTAGATTCTTTAATGTATCGTTTAATAACTGTTAATAATGCAACATCTTTTTTGTCGCCTTTTTTAATCAATTTATCAACATCTACTTTAAATTTAACCAATTGATCGGCAACAATCGCATTTAATACGGTCATTGGTGCAGAAGAGTTGGCCGATGAACCAACTGCTCTTAGCTCGAACTTATTACCAGTAAAGGCAAATGGCGAAGTACGGTTACGATCTGTATTGTCTAAAGTAATTTGAGGTATTTTAGGAATACCTAACCACAAAGCACTTTCTTCTTTAACTTTTTTACTGATGCGAGCTGTTTCAATTTCATCTAAAATCTCATCTAGTTGCTGTCCTAAGAATATTGAAATGATTGCTGGTGGAGCTTCATTTGCACCTAAACGATGGTCATTACTTACTGAAG
>JAIELS010000184.1 GCA_019752795.1 Sphingobacteriaceae bacterium | reverse complement strand
CAATTTCAAAGCTTGGAAAATAAGTAATAAAAAAAGCTTACACTCACCCAAATCTATACGGCCTTTAAATTATGAGAACTTAATTTTATTTCAGAACCAAATTTTTAATAAAATTATCATTTAATACTTTAGCAATTGGAGCTAAGCAGTTGGTTGTACACGATGCATTTGAAACAATAGTTTGATCAGCTGTTAGTTTATCATGATTTACACCCATTACATAAGTAGGGATGTCGGCATCTTTTGCTGGAGCAGAGAAAACAACTTTTTTAGCGCCTGCAGCGATATGTTTTTCACCATCGGCACGAGTTAAGAATAAGCCAGTAGACTCGATAACGATATCTACACCAACATCGCCCCATTTTAAGTTTGCAGGATCTTTCTCTGCGGTAATACGAATTGTTTTTCCATTTACAACCAATTGACCGTCTTTAACTTCAATTGTTCCGTCGAAACGACCATGTGTAGAATCGTATTTTAACATGTATGCCATGTAATCTGGCTCTATTAAGTCGTTGATGGCAACAATTTCTAAGCCTCTTTTTAATGCAGCTCTAAAAACTAGTCTGCCAATACGGCCAAATCCATTTATTCCTATTTTAGTCATTATATTTAATTTGAGTAATAGTTAAGTAAATTATATATTGGTTCTTTAGTAATTGTAATAATTTTAATCCCATTTTTTTCTGCGGTTAAGCGCAATCTATCTTGAAAATTTCCTGCTACTGTACCTACAAAATGAACCTCTTCATTAGGATGTTGTACTAAAGTTGGTATTAAGTAAATGTTAAAATATTTTTCAAAAGCTAAATCAATTAATTGTATGATGTATTTGTGATTTCTGTTTTCCACATAAAAATCGAAAAAAGAGTTTAAGTAGTTTTGGGCATTAGGTTTTTTGTAAACTCGCTCTAAAATAATTGCTCTATCTAAATTGTATTTTTCTTCTAATTGTTTTTTTAAGTCAGCTGGTAATTTATCTTCCAAATAATTTTTCAATAACAATCTACCTAAATGATTAGCAGAACCTTCATCGCCCAAAATAAAGCCTAAGCCATAATTGTTTTTTTCAGGTTTTTTGCCGTCGTAATAGGCACAATTTGCACCACTACCTAAAATGCCAACAATACCTTTTTGGTCATAGCAAGCAGCAATAGAGGCCCCATAAACATCATCTTTAATTCTTATTTTGGCATTCTTAAAAAAAGTTCCAAGCGTTTCTGCTAAAGAATTTTGTAGTTCAACAGACGATGCTCCCGCAGCAAAAACATATATCTTTTTTAGGCTTTCTGCGTAATTAATGAGAATATTAGTTTTGTTTAAGGAATAAAGAATTTGCTTGCTGTCGTTTAAACATGGATTAATACCAGGAATAGTACATTCAGCAATGGTTTTTCCTTCATTAGAAATTTTCCAGAAGGCACTTTTTGATCCGCTATATACAACTGCTATCATTTTATTTATATTGATAATACTTGTGTCATTTCTAATAAATCTGCTTCTAACTTGTAACTATGGCCATGTAAAGCTTCTTCTAAGCTAGTTAACTTAATTTCGTTTCCACGAAGACCAACCATTTGCATCGTTTCGCCATTAATCATTTCTTTAACAGCAGCATAGCCTAATCTACTGGCTAAGATACGATCAAAACCACTTGGGCTACCGCCACGCTGTAAGTGACCTAAAATGGTAACTTTAGTATCGTAGTGTGTAAATTTTCGTTTTACACTTTTGGCAATGTCGTAAGCACCTCCATATTTATTTCCTTCAGATACAATTACAATACTTGAAGATTTTTTAGTAGATGCTCCCGATTTTAATTTTGTAATCAGTTCTTTTAGTGATGTTTCTTTTTCTGGTAATAATACCGCTTCGGCACCACTAGCTATTGCACTTCTTAAAGCAATACAACCCGAATCTCTACCCATTACTTCAATAAAAAATAACCTGTCGTGCGAGTCTGCCGTGTCTCTAATTTTATCGATAGCCTCTATAATTGTATTTACTGCTGTATCATAACCCAAGGTAAAATCAGACCCATACAAATCGTTATCTATTGTTCCGGGTATACCAATAACATTTACACCATATTTTTTACCAAACCTTTGTGCGCCTGTAAAAGTCCCATCTCCACCAATAACAATTAAACCATCTATATCTTTTGCTTTTAAGTTTTGGTAGGCAATTTCCATACCCTCGTCTTCTTTAAAAGCTAAGCATCTGGCTGTTTTTAAAATGGTACCCCCCAGATGTAAAATATTACTTACTGAACGGGAATTCATTTCATTTATGTTATTCTCAATTAAACCTTGATAGCCTTGCATAACGCCGAACATGTTTTTGCCGTGGTATATGCCTGTACGTACTACCGCTCTAATGCATGCATTCATCCCTGGGGCATCTCCGCCTGAGGTTAATACAGCTATATTTTTAATTTTATCTACCATTTTAGTACACGAATATAATGTGTATTTTTTACACTAAGTAATTTTATTTCATTATTTTTACAAAATAACCGAATAAGTCTATTTATTTTGTTCTAATATTATTTAATAATTAAACGTTATTGTCTTGGAAGAAGTATTACCTGTATTTAATTCGGCCGTTTCTATTGATTGTGTTTTGTTTGGGTTTGACGGTGGCGAACTTAAAATTCTATTAATAGAAAGAAACGAAGAACCATTTAAAGATTGGTGGGCATTGCCTGGCTACTTAATTGGAGATGATGAAAGTTTAGATCAGTCTGCTTCTCGCATTTTGCATGAGCTAACTGGCTTAAGTGATGTTTACATGGAGCAGTATTATGCTTTTGGTGAGGTTGATAGGCATCCTCAAGGTAGGGTAGTTACTATTGCGTACTACGCAATGTTAAGATTAGGAGGTGATAAGGCTTTAAGGCCATTAACCAATTATGCTAAAAAAGCACAATGGATTAATATCAACGAATTACCTAAATTAGCCTTTGATCATCAGCATATTTATGATAAAGGATTGGAGAAAATTAAACGCAGAATTAAACATCTGCCTATAGCTTTTGAGCTTTTGCCAGAAAAATTTACTTTAACTCAAGTGCAAAATGTTTATGAGCTTATTTTGGGTAAAAAATTAGACAAAAGAAATTTTAGAAAGAAAATACTAAGCTTTGGCGTGCTAAAAGAATTAGATGAAAAACAAAAAGGAGTTTCATTTAGAGCAGCTACTTTGTATAAATTTGATAAAAGAAAATATGCGAAACTATATAGTAAAGAAATTTCTTTTTAGCACAATAATTCGATTTTAATTGCCATAAAAATTTTGCAAAAAATAATTAATTTTTATGAAGTAACTTAATTAATGATTACTATATTTACGGTATTGAAGTGATATAAATGACTAAACTTTACAAATTAATTGTACTTTTTTTAGCATTAACTGCGATGAACACAACTGTTCAAGCGCAAGAGCGTATAAG
>JAIELS010000073.1 GCA_019752795.1 Sphingobacteriaceae bacterium | reverse complement strand
CAAACAGCATTACGACATGGATTTTCTAAAAGTGCTGGAAAAGAAAATACAGGTATACATGAGTTTGTTCATTTATTAGACAAATCTGATGGTGCTACAGATGGTGTACCAGAAAATTTAATGAAACACGAATATATTTTGCCTTGGTTGCAGTTGATGCACGAAAAAATCCAGAGTATTGAGGATAATCAATCAGATATTAACCCATACGCCATTACCAATAAAGCTGAATTTTTTGCAGTTGTAGCCGAATATTTTTTCGAAAAACCAGAGTTATTAAAAGATAAACACCCAATATTGTACACACAACTGAGTAGAATTTTTTCTCAAGATTTGGCTTAACAATTTATTTAAATTGAAGCGCTTGTGATTTAATTTGGATGCCACTATCTTCGTAGCAAATTAATTGATCTTTTTATGCTTATTAAATATAGAAATTTACTTTTCGCTATAACAATCATTGCACTTAGTGCATGTAGTACTAAATATGGCTTAATTAAATCTAATAGAGAAGATTACAGCATTAATAGTAAAATTGAGGCAGATAGCAGTATTATTAAAACTTACCTTCCTTATAAAATTAAGTTAGATGCGGAAATGAATAAGATAATTGGTTATTCGGAGGTAGTATTGACGAAACAATCTGCTATTCCAGAATCTGTTTTAGGTAATTTTTTCGCTGATGCAGTTTTTAATCAGGCAAAAAAAATAGAATCAAATATTGATTTTACTGTGCCTACTACAAAAGGTGGTTTAAGAAATGATGTAGCAAAAGGAGCTATAACAGTGGCTAATATTTTCGAATTAATGCCTTTTGAAAACGAATTGGTTCTATTTACGCTTAAGGGAGAAGATGCATTAAATTTTATAAATTTTGTTGCCAAAACAAATGGTCAGCCGGCTGCTGGTTTAAAGATGAATATTAATAATGGTAAGCCTGAAAACATTATAATTAATGGTAAAGCTTTTGATGTTAAACAAAATTATCAAGTATTAACTTCAGATTATATTGCAAGTGGAGGAGATGATGCTGTTGGTTTTTCTAATCCAATTGCCAAAAGGAATTTAAATTTAAAAATTCGCGATGCTTTATTAAAAGAAGTAACTCAATTACAAACAGAAGGAAAAACAATTAACGCAAAGCTAGATGGAAGAATTACAAAAAATTAATAGGAGAAATTTTATTAGAACTGGCGGAATTGCTGGTGCTGCAGTAGCGCTAAGTATTAATTCTATAGATGCTTTTGCAAATGGTAGATTACAAAAATTAACTATACTGCACACAAATGATGTGCATAGTAGGATAGAGCCTTTCCCGATGGATGGAGGCAGAAACCAAGGTTTGGGTGGTACAGCCAGACGCTCTGCTTTAATTAAGAAAATACGAGCTGAGCAAGAAAATGTTTTACTATTAGATGCTGGTGATATTTTTCAAGGCACACCATATTTTAATAAGTTTGGAGGTGAGTTGGAGTTAAAATTAATGAGTGATATGCATTATGACGCAACTACTTTAGGTAACCATGATTTTGATAACGGGGTTGAAGGGTTTTACAAACAATTACCAAATGCTAATTTCCCTATATTAATTTCCAATTACGAATTAAAAAACACTGCGCTTTCTGGTTCTACACAACCGTATAAAATATTTAAGAAAGCAGGGTTAAAAATTGGTGTTTTTGGTTTAGGTATTCAGCTAAAAGGCCTGGTAGATCCAAAAAATTATGGCGAAACACAATATTTAGACCCAATAGCCAAAGCAAATGAAATGGCTTCGCTTTTAAAGAACGATTATAGATGTGATTTGGTAATCTGTCTTTCTCACTTAGGTTATTCTTATCGAGGAAATACTGTTTCTGATAAGCTATTGGCAACAAATACAAGAAACATAGATTTAATTATCGGTGGGCATACCCATACTTTTATGGAAGTACCTGAAGACGTGAAAAACTTAGACGGACAAATTACAACCATAAACCAAGTTGGGTTTGCAGGTATTAACTTAGGTCGTATTGATTATTATTTTGAGCCTTTTAAAGCTAAAAAAGCGAAACTTGGAACACCTTATTTAATTAATAATAAGTTGGATGCTTAATCCGCTTTATCGTCCTTTCGAGCGAGCGTAGCGACGAGAAATCTTTCAGTTTATTTATTTGATAGACTTCTCCTATCGTCGAAATGACGTTATTAGACCTATGACTTCTATGTCGTGAAAAATATTTTAAACCAAGAAACCACCGCCTAATAAATCATTGCCTTCATAAAACACAGCAGATTGACCAGGAGCAATTGCAGATACATTATGGTCGAAAACTACACGCATTTTGTCTTTTTCTTGTACAATTGTACTTAACATTCCCGCATCTTTATAACGAATTTTAGTAATCACGTTATCCATTGGTTCGTTAATATTTTCGTATTTAATCAGGTTGATATTTCTAACGATTGCTTCTTTGCGTTCAAGCTCATCGGCTCTACCTAAAACAACGGTATTGCTTTCTGGTAAAATCTGAGTAACAAACATCGGCTCGCCAAAAGCTAAACCTAATCCTTTACGTTGACCAATTGTATAAAAAGGATAACCTTTATGTTGACCAATAACCATTCCTTGACTATTTACAAAATTACCGCCTGCAACTCTATCTTCTAAATCTTCTACTTTGTGTTTTAAAAACGCTCTATAATCGTTATCAGGAACAAAACAAATCTCATAACTTTCTGATTTTTTAGCCAATTCTTCTTGCCCCATGTCTAATGCCATTTGACGAATATCAGCCTTAGCAAAACTGCCCAAGGGGAATTTGGTGCGAGATAAGTTTTCTTGAGAAACCCCCCAAAGCACATAAGATTGATCTTTATTTTCGTCTTTTCCTTTAGAAATAACATGTCTGCCACTATCTAATTGACGAATATTTGCATAATGACCAGTTGCTATAAATTCGCAATCTAGTTTATTGGCTCGTTTTAACAAAGCTTCCCATTTTATATGGGTATTACATAAAACACAAGGGTTTGGCGTTCTGCCAGCTAAATATTCATCAACAAAATTGTCAATTACAAAATCTCCAAATTCATCTCTGATATCTAAAATATAATGAGGAAAGCCATAATTTACGGCTAAAGTACGAGCATCGTTAATGCTATCTAAACTGCAACAGCCAGTTTCCTTACTGCTGCCACCAGAGGTAGCATAATCCCAGGTTTTCATGGTCAAACCAATTACATCATATCCTTGTTCGTGCAACATCACTGCTGCAACCGAACTATCAACCCCGCCACTCATGGCCACTAAAATTCTACCTAATTTACTCATTGTTAAAAATCAGAGTGCAAAAATACGGGTTTTTGATGAATTAAATTTAGTAGGTAGTCTGAACAATGTAAAAATGCCCATTTAACTTTGTGTGTAATACTTAATTATACCCTAATTTAATCAATCTATTATATTTTATTAAATATTTCTACCTTAGACCATC
>JAIELS010000009.1 GCA_019752795.1 Sphingobacteriaceae bacterium | reverse complement strand
TGATAAAGTGAGAATCTAAACTCCTTCCATTTCCTTTTTCAAGAACTTGCCGGTTAAACTGATCGGATTTTGAATTAAGCCTTCTGGCGTACCTTCAAAGATAATTCTTCCACCTCCTGCACCACCTTCTTCTCCTAAATCGATAACCCAATCTGCTACTTTAACCACATCTAAGTTATGCTCGATTACTAAAACGGTATTGCCTTTTTCTACCAATTCATTCAAAACGCCCAGCAAAACGTTAATATCTTCAAAATGCAAACCAGTTGTTGGTTCGTCTAAAATATAGAAAGTTTTGCCTGTATCTTTTTTACTTAATTCTGTTGCCAATTTCACACGTTGTGCCTCCCCACCAGATAAAGTAGTAGAAGATTGCCCTAAACGGATGTAACCTAAACCCACATCGCTTAAAGTTTTAATTTTACGATAAATGGCAGGCATTTGGTCAAAGAAAACACAAGCCTCTTCAATACTCATATCCAACACATCACTAATCGATTTACCTCTATAACGCACCTCTAAAGTTTCGCGATTGTATCTTCTTCCGCCACACTCTTCACATGGAACGGAAACGTCTGGCAAGAAATTCATCTCAATCACTTTCATTCCTGCACCTTGACAAGTTTCGCAACGACCACCTTTTACGTTGAATGAGAAACGACCTGGTTTATAGCCTCTAATTTTCGCCTCTGGTAACATCACGAATAAATTCCGAATGTCTGAGAAAACTCCAGTATAAGTAGAAGGATTTGATCTTGGCGTTCTTCCGATAGGCGCTTGATCAATTTCAATTACTTTATCAATTTCTTTTAATCCATTAATCTTTTGATAAGGAAGCGGATGTTTTTTTGCTCTAAAGAAATGATGATTTAAAATTGGATATAACGTTTCTGTAATTAAACTCGATTTACCACTTCCAGAAACACCAGTTACTGCAATAAATTTACCCAAAGGGAAATCTACCGAAACCTCTTTTAAATTATGTCCAGTTGCTTTAACAATCGATAATTTATGCCCATTACCTTTTCTACGTTCTTTAGGTACAATAATTCCTTTTTTACCATTGAGGTAAGCGGCTGTTAAAGTACCAGATTTTAAAATTTGTGCTGGTGTGCCTTGTGCTACAATCTCGCCACCATGTACACCCGCAGCGGGACCAATATCAATTACATGATCGGCTTCTAAAATCATGTCTTTATCATGCTCTACCACCACAACAGTATTGCCCAAATCGCGTAGATTTTTTAAAGCGCCAATTAAACGTTCATTGTCACGTTGGTGCAAACCGATACTCGGCTCATCTAAAATGTACATTACATTCATCAGTTGAGAACCAATTTGAGTTGCCAATCGAATACGCTGTGCTTCTCCACCAGAAAGCGTACGAGCAGTTCTGTCTAGGGCTAAATAGGTTAAACCAACATCAGTTAAGAAACCGATACGAGCCCTAATTTCCTTTAAAATTTCTTTAGCAATGGTATTTTGTCTGTCGTTTAATCGATCTTCAACGGCTGTAAACCATTTTTGAAGCGATAAAATATCCATCTCAGCTAGTTCGAAAATATTTTTGCCATCTATTTTAAAATGTAAACTCTCTTTTTTTAATCGGGCACCGTGGCATTCTGGGCAAGTTTTCAACTTGCGGAATGTATCTAAATCATCTGCATTAGCCGTATCACTTCTTTTTTCTTGTTGCTCTTCTAACAGCTTAATAATCCCATCAAAAGTAATTTGATAGTTTTGGACATTCCATTTATTGTATTCAACGGCTACACTTAACAAATCAGGCGCACCGTTTAAAATAAAATTGATATGCTCTTCGCTTAATTTTTCTAATGGCGTAGAAAGCGAGAAATTATATTTTTTACCTAAAGCTTTCAAAACTTGGAACATCCAAATATCTCGATATTCACCAAGGGGAGCCAAACCGCCGTTTAAAATACTCAGTTTTAAGTTTGGCATTACAGATTCTTGATCAACTACAAAAATGTAACCTAGTCCATCACAACGTTCACATGCACCATAAGGCGAGTTAAAAGAAAAACTATTTGGTTGTGGCTCGTCGTAAGAAACACCTGTAGTTGGGCACATTAAGAACTTACTAAAATGAGAAACGTTATTGTCTTTATCGCTAATTTTAATAATACCTTTACCCAATTTCATTGCCGATTGAATGCTATCTAATAAGCGTTTATCATCCTTTTCATCTACAATCAAACGATCAACTACAATCTCAATATCATGAATTTTATATCTGTCAACCTGCATTTTTGCAGTTAAATCCTGAATTTCTCCGTCTACACGAACCTTTACATAACCTTGTTTACGAATTTGCTCAAATAATTCGCGGTAATGCCCTTTTCTACCTTTAACTACTGGTGCCAAAATATTTACTGGCATCATATTAAACTTGTTGTAGATATTTTTAAGGATTTGATCCTCGCTCATGCGTTCCATTTTCTCTCCCGTATTGTAAGAGAAAGCTTCGGCAACACGAGCATAAAGCAAACGCATAAAATCGTATATTTCTGTAATGGTACCTACTGTAGAACGAGGGTTTTTACTGGTTGTTTTTTGCTCAATGGCAATAACCGGACTTAAACCCGAAACTTTATCTACATCTGGTCGTTCCATACCGCCCATAAATTGACGAGAATAAGCACTAAATGTTTCCATATAGCGGCGTTGACCTTCTGCATAAATGGTATCGAAAGCTAAAGAAGATTTACCACTGCCGCTTAAACCAGTAATTACAACGAGTTTGTTTCGTGGAAAGCTAACATCAATATTTTTAAGATTATGTACCCTAGCGCCATACACTTCTACATCTTTTTGTTCGCCTAGATCAATGTTATTTTTGCTCATAAATTTATCTTTCTCGCTATTTCGAAACAGCCTGCAAAATTAACTAATTTAAAGCAGAAAAGCTATTGATGCTCAACAGTTAAAATGTTAATTTGATGTCATTCTTAAGCCAGCTAAAAATTGATTTATTTCTTTAAGATCAGCGCTGTTCAATTATTTCTAAATTTAGAAAAGATGCTCTATTGCAAATCGTTAAATTATTCGGGCTGTACGTTGTGTTTTTTAATCAATTGCTTAATTTACATTGTATAGAAAAGACGCTAAAAGCAGAAAGATTGAATTATAAATTTGGAATGGAAAGAAAATTAGAATAGTTTTGATTTGAAATTGCGGTAAATTAAAAACCGCTTATATTTAAGGATTAGCGAAAAAAATATGATTATTGAACCTAGAATGCGAGGATTTATATGTTTAACTGCACACCCAGTAGGTTGCGCACAAAACGTAAAAAATCAAATTAACTATATCAAAAGTAAAGGCGCTATAGATGGGCCAAAGAAAGTTTTGGTAATTGGGGCCTCAACTGGCTTCGGTTTAGCATCTAGAATTACTAGCGCATTTGGTTCTGGAGCAGCAACAATTGGTGTATATTTTGAAAAACCACCAAAAGAAGGCAAAACAGCTTCACCAGGCTGGTACAATACTGCAGGTTTCGAAACTGAAGCTAATAAAGCTGGCTTATATGCCAAAAGCATTAA
>JAIELS010000179.1 GCA_019752795.1 Sphingobacteriaceae bacterium | reverse complement strand
GGTGGCATCATTTATCCCAGGAGGCGCAAACGGAATTAATAGTTATTCGGCAAATGGTATGCAAGCTAATATTGATTTTGTAAATGTGGAATTTGATTATTTCGAAACTCTAGATATTAAACTGAAAGAAGGTCGATTTTTCTCAAATGAATTTAAAACAGATACCATAAATTCTGCTGTTATCAATGAAAGTGCAGTAGCTAAATATGGGATTAAAAATCCTATCGGACAAACAATTACAGGCAGCGGTATTGATTATAAAATAGTTGGTGTAATTAAAGATTTTAAATCGCAAGGTTTTGAAAGTGCCGTTCAGCCCACTATTTATACTATTAAGGATCCGTTCGGAAGTTATAAAACGCAAATCATGCTCAAAATCGAGGATAATAAAATGGCTGAAGCACTTTCTACATTGAAAGCCCAATGGTCTCAAATTAATCCCAAAGATGGAGAAGATTTTCGATATGAGTTTTTAGATGAACTTTATGGCAAGCTATTTAAGAAACAAGAGCAGTTACAGTCGGTATTTTTTGCTGCAGCATTACTTACTATTTTCATCGCTATTTTAGGCTTATTTGCTTTCGCAAAATATATTACCAATGGCAGAATGAAAGAAATTGCAGTGCGAAAAATATTAGGAGCAAGTGATTTGCAAGTCTTAAAATTAATTAACTCTACATTTTTTGTGATGGTAGTTATTGCCAATTTAATTTCATGGCCTTTAGCTTATATCCTTACCAAAAAGTGGTTAGAGACTTTTGCTTACAGAATAGATATGCCAATTTTACCATTTGTATTGAGTGCTTTAGTAACCATTTTAGTAACCATAATTACTGTTAGCGTACAAGCACGAAAAGCGGTAAAAGCTAATCCTGTAGATGCTTTGAAATACGAGTAATTTACGCTGAAATTATTATTTAAATACTCATTATTTAATACTAGAAAATATGTTCAAACTCAACCTAAAAATAGCCCTACGCAACCTTTGGAAAAATAAAAGTTATGCCTTGATCAGCATGGCTGGTTTGACAGTTGCTTTAACCATATTCATTTTGGCAATGATATATGCCAACTACCAGAAAAGTTATGATACTTGGAATCAAGATTACAAGCAGATTTATCGAGTAAACTATACTTCTACAGATGGAGAAGATGTAGCCTTAAGTCCGGGTAATTTAGCTACAATAAGTAAAAACAATGTTCCATTTGTAGCAGCTGCGACCAGAATAATGGATTATTGGAATGGTGAAATGTTAGTAAAGACGAAAGCTAAAAGTTTATACATTAACGATGTACTTTTGGTGGATAGTAATTTCTTCAAGGTTTTTGAATACCCAGCTGTTTTTGGCGATGTAAATAAGTCATTAAATACTCCGCAATCAGTAGTGCTTAGCAAATCATATAGCGATTTATTATTTGGGAAAGATGTTAATCCAGTAGGAGAAACTATTGCCTTAGATAATAACATTGGTTATTTAGTTGAAGCCGTAATTGATGTAGCGAAATATCCTTCTCATTTTAAATTTAACATGATTAGGCGATTTAAAAAAAGTGCTTCCGAGGATTTCTATAGCAATAACTATTATACCTATTTAAAATTGCTAAATAATACGAGTTTAGAGCAGACCACAAAAAGTCTAAATGTTGTTAGAAAGGAAATCCTTAATGGTGAATTGAGGAAACTTCCAGTAGAAGAGCAAGCTGGTTTTACGGAATTTATCAAAAATAACACCCTTTATCTTCAAGCTATAAAAGATATCCATCTTACCCATACTAATGTTGAATATGAATTTGCGAACAATGGAATTGGTCGCTATATGTATATTACCCTTGTGGTGGCATTTTTAGTATTAATTATTGCATCCATAAATTTTACAAATTTATCAGTTACTATGGCTACCAAAAGGGCTAAGGAAACGAGTGTAAGAAAAGTACTTGGCGCACAAAAATTGCAATTAGGAATTCAATTTATTGTAGAAACTGCTTTACAATGTTTTTTTAGCTTAATAATGGCATTAATCTGTGTTGAGTTATTTTTGCCTTCATTTAATGCTCTATTAGGAACATCTATTGCTTTAGGGAGTTTTAGCGACTATAGTACAATTTTAGTGCAAATTTTAATTGTTTTAATCATAATCACATTAATGGTTGGTGCATACCCCGCCTTGTTGATTAGCAATATTGTACCTGCTTTAGTATTAAAAGGAAATTTTAATACCAGTAATAAAGGATATTGGGTAAGAAATACCTTAATCGTAATGCAGTTTACGATTGCTGTATTGTTTATTTCTGGAATATGGATCATAAATAGTCAGTTAAGTTTTATGCAAAACAAGGATCTTGGTTATCAACCACAGCAGGTGTTGGCTATAAATATGATGCAGGATATGAGTGATCAACATTTTAATAAAATAAAAAATTCCCTCAAAGCTATTCCCGGAGTAAATACCATTTCTAGGGCAGATCATATACCTGGCGAAGATATGGGGGGAAATAGTTATGGTGCAAATGGGAAGAGCTATGCTGGGAACTTCATATCAATAGATGTTGATTACTTTAATGCCATGGGGATGAAAATGATTGAAGGGCGTGGCTATAGTGCTTCAAATGTATCAGACACAACAAAATCAATTATTTTAACCGAAACAGCAGCTAAAACTTTTGGAATTGAAAATCCCGTTGGTAAAAGTTTAAGATTTCATGGAGCTGATGTTAATATTATTGGATTGGTTAAAGATTTTAATCATTATAGCCCTGAAAAAAGCTACCAGCCTATTGTTTTTCAATATATAAAAGGTAATCCGTTGCGTTATGTAATTATTAATTTAGATCCTAACCAATCTGCCAAAGCATTAAATCAAATCGAACAGATATGGACTAAATTGGAGCCTGAATTTCCAATTAAATATAATTTCTTGAATAAAACATTCGAGAAGATGTTAACAAGTCAGGCGCAACTACGTAAGTTAATAGGTATATTATCTGTGGTAACCATTTGCTTAGCCTTAATGGGTTTGTTTGCTATTGCAGCATTTACTACCCAGCGAAGAAGTAAGGAAATAAACATTAGGAAGGTCTTAGGCGCTTCGTTATTTGATATATTGAAGCTATTAAATAAAAATTTTACTGTACTTGTAATTATCGCAAATTTAATTGCATGGCCAATTGCATATCTGATTTTAAATCAATGGTTAAATGAATTTGCTTTTAGAATAGCAATGCCAATTTTTCCTTTCGTTTTTTCAGGTGTCGTTACGCTTTTACTAACCATTTTAATAGTAAGCGTACAATCGTTTAAAACGGCAAATGCTAATCCTATTGATGCACTTAAATACGAGTAATTTATACGTTCGATTGTGAACATTGATTTGTCCATTATCGAACAGTTGTTATTTTATTTTTTTTATAAATAATTGATTAATAGGTGTTTATATGTTTTTATTTTTAATGGTACAAAATTGGCATAGCTTAAGAAACAGTTACAAGTTATAAGTCTGGGCTCATAACTTGTAACACATAACACATAACCCGTAACCAAATTATGTTTAAACTTAACCTAAAAATCGCTCTTCGAAACCTT
>JAIELS010000204.1 GCA_019752795.1 Sphingobacteriaceae bacterium | reverse complement strand
TTTTATTACTCAATTCATCCATTTTTTGACTAAAAATGAGAGCATAGGCAACAGTGTCAAAATTTTCATATAATTTATTATCGAAATGTTCTGACAAAACTGTAGCAATCTCAGGCTTAGTATTAAACCACCCGCAAGAACTTAAAAACAAACATAATAGCAAAAAGAGTAGCGTTTTCTTCAATTTATTTAGGGTTATATGATGATGTGTGAATTGCAAATAATTAATAGACCATTCAAATTAAATGCCATATATTTTTGATTTCCAATTTGCAAGTCTATATTTGCAACATCTTCTCTACAAAATTACGGAAAGAAAAGTAATATAATGATTCAAATTTTAAACCATCACGTACATGCACATCATCGCCATTGTGGCGATAGATAATGTTATGTTTTGTACGCAAAACGGTTTTTAAATAGATTCAAATATTCTTATTCCTTAATTTTATAACAAGTGAAAACACTTAAAATCGCTATCCAAAAATCGGGTAGGTTAAACGAAAAATCAGTAGAAATTCTTAAAAATTGTGGTCTTTCTTTCGAAAACTACAAAAGTTCGCTCATAGCAACCGTTGCAAATTTCCCTTTAGAAATTCTATTTCTTAGAGATGACGACATTCCAGAATATGTTCAAGATGGCATTGCAGACTTAGGCATTGTTGGTGAAAATGTAATTATTGAAGCTGGCGCAAACGTTTCTTACTTACAGCCACTTGGCTTTGGGAAATGTACATTAAAAATTGCTATTCAAAGCACCAGTAACATTACAGAATTAGCGCAATTAAATGGTAAAGCAATCGCCACTTCTTACCCAGTTATTTTACAAAAATATCTTTCAGAAAATAACATCGATGCTCAAATTAGAAACATTTCGGGTTCAGTAGAGATTGGTCCAGGCTTGGGTTTAAGTGACGCTATTTTCGATATAGTTTCTACTGGCGGAACATTAAAAAACAACGGACTAAAACCATTCAAAAATGTAATGGATTCTGAAGCGGTTTTAATTGCGAGTAAAGGGATGGAGTTAAATCCAGAGGTGCTTGAATTAGTCCAAAGAATTCAATCCGTTTTAAAAGCAAAAGCTACAAAGTATGTAGTATTAAATGTAGCAAAAGAAAATCTTAAAGCAGTAGTAGATTTATTGCCAGGAGTAAAAAGCCCTACCGTAGTTCCATTATTTGAGGAGGGTTGGGTTGCTGTACATTCTGTAATTACTGAGCAAGATTTCTGGGAAAAAATTAACAGCTTAAAAGCAGCAGGTGCCGAAGGAATTGTAGTGATGCCAATTGAGAAAATCATCACTTAATTAACCAAAAAATAGATTAAAACGCTAAATTTTATATTAACTAATAGTTAAATTTAAAAGATAAAACATTGATACTCTATAATTATAAAGATTTAAATAAACAAAAAATTGAAGTGCTATGTTCTCGTCAAGCAGAAGACGATAATTTGATCATTTCAAAGGTTAAAGATATCATTTCTACTGTAAAATCTGATGGAGATAATGCACTTCACTCCTACGCATCTCAATTTGACAAAGTTCAATTAAATCAATTATTTATTGATAAAACAGCAATTGAAAAATTAGCAAAAGAGATACCAATAACAGTAAAAAATGCCATTGATGTTGCTTATCAAAATATCTATAAATTTCATCAAACACAGTTAAAAACTGAGGATAAAGTTGAGACGATGCCAGGTGTAAATTGCTGGAGAGAGACAAGAGCAATAGAAAAAGTAGGTCTTTATATACCAGGTGGTACAGCCGTATTACCAAGCACCTTTTTGATGCTTGGTATTCCTGCAAAAATTGCAGGTTGCAAAAAAATTGTCGTGTGTTCTCCGCCACAAAGTGATGGCTCAATTAATACTTACATCGCTTACGTTGCCACTTTATTAAATATTGAAAAAGTATATTTAGTTGGAGGTGCCCAAGCTGTAGCGGCAATGGCATATGGCACAGAAACAATTCCAAAAGTTGACAAAATTTTTGGGCCTGGAAACAGATATGTAACTGAAGCCAAAAAACAAGTTCAAAATATGGTGGCTATAGATATGCCAGCTGGACCTTCGGAGGTTTTAGTGGTAGCTGATGAGACTGCCAATCCGTCATTTGTAGCTGCAGACCTACTTGCGCAAGCAGAACATGGAACTGATAGCCAGGCGATATTGGTATCTACCTCAAAAGAAACTATAGCAAAAACCATAGAGGATATTGAAAAACAGCTTATTGTTTTACCTAGAAGAGATATCGCTACCAAAGCAATCGCAAACTCTTATGCCGTTTACGTTGAAACATTGAATGAAGCAATGGCATTTAGCAATGCTTATGCGCCAGAACACTTAATTCTTGCAACAGAAAATTTTGAAGCGCTTATTCCATTGATAATCAATGCAGGATCAGTATTTTTAGGTAATTTAACCCCAGAAAGCGTAGGTGATTATGCTTCAGGTACAAATCATACTTTACCCACAAGTGGCTTTGCAAAAGCATTTTCTGGTGTATCAGTTGATACTTTTGTTAAGAAAATAACTTTTCAGCACCTAACAGCCAATGGATTAAAAAATATTGGAAATACAGTTGAAGTGTTAGCAGCAGCCGAAGGTTTACAAGCACATAAAAATGCGATAAGTATTAGATTAAAAAATTAAATATCATGTCTTGCTGAACTTGTTTCAGCATCTGCCAAACAAACCCTGAAATAAACAGCGAAGCTCTCTTGAAGACAAAAATCAATAGAAACAACTGAAAAATTCAGGGTGACGGCAAAAAAAAATGAAAAAATGGATATTAAAGATTTACAAAGAGAAAACATAAAAACCTTAAAACCATATTCTACAGCTAGAGATGAGTTTAAAGGTCAAGCAAGCGTATTTCTAGACGCGAATGAGAACAGTTTTGGCTCTCCTTTGCCAGCAAATTATAATCGTTACCCTGATCCTTTACAATTGGATTTAAAGGATGCGATTAGCAAAATTAAAGGCGTACCTATTGAAAACACATTTTTAGGTAATGGTAGCGACGAGGCAATTGATCTTTTATTTAGGGCATTTTGCAACCCTGGAAAAGACAATGTAATTATCCTCCCTCCTACGTATGGAATGTATGAAGTTTCGGCAAACATCAATGATGTGGAGGTTCGAAAAGTAGACTTATTGCCCAACTTTCAGTTAGACTTGGAGAAAATTGCAGAAGCAATTGATACGAACACTAAAATGATTTTCATTTGTTCACCAAACAATCCTACCGGTAATTCTATCATTAGAACCGATATAGAGACTATTTTGGCTAACTTTAAAGGTTTAGTCGTGATAGATGAGGCTTACATCAATTATGCGAAACAGAAGACTTTTATTCAAGAGCTTACAGAATATTCAAATTTAGTTGTACTACAAACTTTTTCTAAGGCATGGGGATTGGCTGCTCTACGCTTAGGTATGGCTTTTTCATCAATACCAGTGATTGATATTTTGAACAAAATAAAACCACCTTATAACATTAATCAAGCTACACAAGATTTAGCCTTGGCTGCTTTAGAAAATATTCAACAAGTAAATGAATGGATAAAAATAACTGTTAAAGAAAGAGAGCAACTAAGCATTGACTTAG
>JAIELS010000031.1 GCA_019752795.1 Sphingobacteriaceae bacterium | reverse complement strand
TTCAAAATTATCAAAACGACTTTGCTTAAATACATTGGTTAATCCGAATTTTATGAAGCTATCATCTAATCCTTTAATAGTAGGTTCAAACCGTAATTCGTTGATTAAACTTGCCGCAGGAATAAATGGCAAAGCAGATCCATTTGCTAAATTTTTAGCCTTTACATAAGCAAATGTATTTTCAAAATGCAATGATTTAATTAAGTGAAAATCTACATTTGCTTCACCTCCTATTAAGTTTGCATCGGTTTGTAAGAATCGATAAACGGGAAGAGTTTCTGTATTACCCTGATGATCTGTAGCTACAATAGTTTCGTTATTTAAATTACTCAGATAAATGTAATCGTATATCTTATTGCTATAAGCATTTAGTCCTAAAGTTACAGTCTCTGCACTATATGTTAAACCCAAATCAAATTGTAAACTCGTCTCTTGCTTTAAATTACTATTTCCAATTTCATATCTAAATGTACCTTCATGCTTACCATTTGCGCCAAGTTCAGCAATATTAGGTGCTCTAAACCCAGACCCAACATTTCCTTTTAAGTTAAGATGATCTGCGATATCAAAAGCAAACCCTAAAGAGCTTGTAAAATTAGAAAAATTGTTATTGAAAGAATTGAATATTTGGTGTTGGTGGTCACCATGATCTTCGACTAACTCTGCACCATCCATGTTTTTATAATCGTAACGAACACCTGCATTTAAGGCTCCACTTTTAAAATTTCGTTTTAAATAAGCAAAAGCTCCAATATTATCACTTGTATAATCTGGAATTAAATATTCATCGCCATTGTTAACATTGGTTTGATGCATACCTTGTACGCCAATTGTTGGTTCCCAAATGCCATTATTTGGAAAAGAATATTTTACATCATAAGTGTAAGAATTCAAATCCAAATGTAACCCTGGCTCATCTTTGCTTTCCTCAAATTCCTTTCTAATATTACGCTGAAAAGCGAATGTACTTTTCAATTGTCCACCACCTAAAAGGATATTGCTATTTAAAGCCGCTCGGTAATGGTTAATATTTTGAAATGGCAGTCCGAGTTTTCTAGTACGAGCATCTTCTTTTGTAATTACATTCCCATCTTCATCCAAATAATTACCGCTTGCATCTGGACCTTCCTCAACTAAACCGACATTGGTATTGAACCTTGAAAAATTTAAATGTGAATAACCCCATGTTTTATTTAATCCGATCATTCCATTAATATTGGTTTCATTAAAACCAGAATTTGGAACCGTAGCACCCTTATAGGCAAAACCATGTGCATTTTTATACGAAACTCTTCCTCGATAAACAAAACCATCATTGTTTCCTCTTAACATTAAAGAAGAACCAATAAGCCCGTTATTTGTGCTATAATTCGTAGTAAAACTACCATTCATTTCTCCAGACGCTGGCACTAAATCATCAATAATATTAATTACACCACCTAAAGCATCAGAACCATATAATAAACTTGCTGGCCCTTTTAAAACCTCTATTCTTGCTGCTGCATACTGGTCTATTTCTACGCCATGTTCATCTCCCCATTGTTGAGCTTCTTCTCTCGCTCCATCTACAATAGTTAAAACACGATTATAACCCAAACCTCTAATTGATGGTTTTGAAATTGCACCGCCTGTGGTTACTTGAGAAATACCGGGTACTTTGGCTATGGCATCAATAATATTTGTTCCACCAGATTGCGCTAGTTTTTCTCTATTTATAGTAATTACAGCTAAACTATTTGTTTTGCTATTTGCACTGTAAGGTGTTCCAGTAATTACAACCTCTGCACTTTCTATTACTGTTGGTTCTAAACTAAAGGATGCATTAGCGGTGGTGGCTAAATCGATTTGTTTTGAGGTTGTCTTGTAGCCTATATAGCGTACTTCAACTAAAAACTTGCCTTTTAATGGGATATTTCTAAAAATAAAATCTCCATTTTCATCTGTAGTTGTACTCGCTTTTAAATCTGAGATAAAAACACTGGCGCCAGCTAATGGTTGTTTAGTATCTGCATCGGTAACTTTACCTTTAAATTCTGCTAAAGGATTTGCCATTGTTGGCAAAGAAAAAATTGTAAATAGTACAACCAATAAAAGGTGTATCTTCTTCATAAGAATATTTTTTTTAAAATAAATAGAATCATAGCATAGCTATAACCTATTCGTAAAATGATTAATAATAATTTTTATAAGCCAGTGGCTTAACCTGATTTTACGAGAAGAGTTGTGGTGGACCTCTTAAAGAAGTAGAGATGAGTTCTGAATAATAACTCGTTACAATAGGGCTATTTTTTTCTAGCAATTGGCTAGTTAAATAGGTAGTGTGTGAAGAAACTGAGACGGTATAATTCTTCTCAAAATGAGCTTTACATATTAAACAATGATCTTGTTCTGCCTTAACATGTAATTTGTGCGTACAATTTTTCTCTACTGTAGTTACAACATTTTGGTGATGATGAAAAGAACTCCACGGCGTAATGGCAAGCGAAAAAACCCAAAGCATTACTAGGGTTAAAATTCTTTTGATATATGACGCTTTCTTTTTCAATTTATACTACAAACCTAAACAAATAACAATAAATTTCTACATTTGACTTGTAACATTGCGTTTATATGAAATAAATATGATTGAAAATTTAGATTTAAAAGTAAGGAACACGCCGACAGGAAATAAGTTAACATGCAAAGGATGGGTACAAGAAGCCGCATTAAGAATGTTATTAAACAACTTAGATCCTGATGTTGCAGAAAGACCAGAAAATTTAATTGTATATGGTGGTAGAGGAAAAGCTGCTAGAAATAAAGAAGCTTTAACATTAATCATCAAAGCTTTACAAAATTTAGAAGATGATGAAACTTTATTGATTCAATCTGGTAAACCAGTTGGGGTTTTACCAACACATAAAGATGCGCCAAGAGTTTTAATATCTAATTCGCAATTAGTCCCAAAATGGGCTACGCAAAAACATTTTGATGAATTAGAAGACAAAGGTTTAATGATGTATGGGCAAATGACCGCCGGCTCATGGATTTACATCGGTTCGCAAGGTATTGTTCAAGGCACTTACGAAACCTATTCGGCACTAGCCAAGAAACATTTTCAAAGCAATTTAAAAGGAACTTTAAACGTTACTGCTGGTTTAGGCGGAATGGGTGGAGCGCAACCATTAGCTATTACCATGAACCAAGGCGTTTGCCTAGCGGCAGATGTAGAAGAATGGCGCATTAAAAAACGTTTAGAAACCAGATATATTGATGAAATTGCTTACAACATTGATGAAGCAATAGACAAAGCTTTGCAATACAAAAAAGAAAACAAAGCAATTTCTATCGGCGTAGTTTGCAATGCCGTTGAGTTATTACAAAGATTGATAGACCGTAACATTACACCAGATACATTAACGGATCAAACTTCAGCACACGACCCATTAATAGGTTATTTCCCAGAGGGATTAACAGTAGCAGCTGCTGCAGAATTAAGAACGTCAAATCCTGAAGAATACACCAAACGTAGTTATGCAACTATGGCTAAACATATTCAACAAATGTTGGAATTACAAAGTCGCGGGGCAATAACTTTTGATTATGGTAATAACTTACGTGGAAGAGCATTGGAAGTTGGCGTTAAAAACGCATTCGATTTTCCAGGTTTTGTACCTGCCTATATTCGTCC
>JAIELS010000029.1 GCA_019752795.1 Sphingobacteriaceae bacterium | reverse complement strand
TAATTAACACTTGTGGTTTTATTGATAATGCAAAACAAGAATCAATAGATACTATTTTACAATATAGTCAGTTAAAAGAAGAAGGAAAAGTTGGGAAAGTAATTGTTACAGGCTGTTTATCTGAGCGTTATAAACCAGAATTAGAATCAGAAATTACTAACGTTGATGCTTTTTTTGGCACTAACGATTTAGAAAATATATTACATAAGTTAGGTGCAAATTATAAACACGAACTAATTGGCGAGCGTTTATTAACTACACCATCGCATTTTGCTTATTTTAAAATTGCAGAGGGTTGTAATCGCCCTTGTTCTTTTTGTGCCATCCCTTTAATGCGTGGCAAACATGTTTCTAGAGACATGAATGAGTTGGTTAATGAAGCGAAAATTTTGGCAGCCAATGGAACAAAAGAATTAATTTTAATTGCACAAGACCTTACTTATTACGGCTTAGATATTTACGGAAAACGTAATCTTGATGAATTATTACGCCGTTTATCTGATGTAAAAGGCATCGAGTGGATTAGATTACAATACGCTTATCCATCTGGATTCCCAATGGAGATTTTAGACGCCATGAATGAGCGTGAAAATATTTGCAAGTATCTGGATATGCCTTTACAGCATATTACAGACAACATGTTAAAATCAATGCGCCGTGGTATTACCAAACAAAAAACAATTGATATTGTAAACGAAATCAGAGCAAAAGTTCCAAATATCGCTATGCGTACTACTTTAATTTGTGGTTACCCAGGCGAAACTGAGCAGGATTTTGAAGAAATGTACAATTGGGTAGAAGAAACCCGCTTTGATCGTTTAGGCTGCTTCACATACTCTCACGAAGAAAAAACACACGCTCACCAATTGGTTGACGATGTGCCCGAAGAAATTAAACAACAACGTGTAGATGCCATTATGGAATTGCAACAAGGCATTTCGTTCGACATTAATCAAGAGAAAGTTGGCAACACTTACAAGGTTTTAATAGACAGAAAAGAAGGCGATTTCTTTATCGGTCGTACCGAATTTGATAGCCCTGAGGTTGACAATGAGGTATTAATCGATGCCAATTCTGGTTACGCCGCCAATGGAAGTTTTGTAAATGTAAAGATAGACCGTGCAGAAGATTTCGACCTGTATGGACAGATTGTAAAATAAATTTTATGCCCGAAAATGTTTCGTAAATTAGTTTAATTTCGCATTACATGAAGGCTAAATATATCTCTTATCAGGATACTCATTCATTTTCTAAACTAGTTTTAGATTATGTAAATGATGATGAATTTCTGAAATCTTTTTACAGTTTCCGCCCAGATATAGATGGCTTAAAAAAAGCTGTCGACGCTAGGGATTTTAAAGGTAATAGAGCCGAATTAGTTGAGGTTTTAAACCAACAATATCAAAATGTAAAAACCAACAAATCAGTAAAACATAACATTGGTTTACTAGCGGAGGAAAATACATTTACCGTTACTACAGGCCATCAACTTAATCTTTTTACTGGTCCTTTATACTTCATCTACAAAATTGTAACTACTATCAATTTAGCTATAGAGCTCAAAATTGCCTATCCTGAGAAAAATTTTGTTCCTGTGTACTGGATGGCGACAGAAGACCATGATTTTGAAGAAATCAACCATGTAAGTGTCGAAGAAAAAAACATCAGTTGGATACAACAAACCAATGGTGCTACTGGCAGATTAAGTACAAAAACTGTTGAAGCCGCAGTAATGGCTTATAAAGCTTATTTAGGAATCAGCAAAAACGGAAAAAAACTGACTAAAATAGTTGAAAATGCGTACTTAAATAATGATAATCTAGCCGATGCTACTCGTGTTTTAGTAAATAGTTTGTTTGAAAATTATGGACTGGTAATCATCAATGCAGATGATGCTAAATTAAAAAGGCAATTTAGCTCGATTATTAAACAAGATATTACCGAGCAAAACAGTGCGCATTTAACCGAAATAACCAGCCAAAATTTAGAGCAAAAGGGTTACAAAACTCAAGTTAATGGAAGAGATATTAATTTCTTTTATTTGATTGATAATTTGCGTGAGCGAATAATCGAGAAAGATAATCGCTACACAGTTAATCATACTGAAATCAGCTTTACTAAAGAGGAATTGATTACGGAGATCCAAAATCACCCAGAAAGATTTAGTCCGAATGTAATTATGCGCCCCTTATACCAAGAAGTAATTTTACCCAATATTGCCTACATTGGCGGCGGTGCGGAAGTTTCTTATTGGATGCAATTGAAGGCAAATTTCGACTTTTATCAAACAGATTTCCCAGTATTGTTATTGCGTAATTCAGCTTTGCTAATTGATAAACGCAGTGCAGAAAATTTAAATAAATTAGGTTTCAAATTAGAAGATGCTTTTTTATCAACTGATGAATTGCAAAAAGTTTGGATTAAAAATAACAGCGATTCTAATTTAAGTTTGGCCGACGAAATGAGAGCTATACAATCAAGTTTTGATCAGATTAAGCTAAATGCTTTTAAAATCGACAAAACCTTAGAAAAAGCTGCTGATTCTGCTAAAACAAAAACTAATCATTTGGTAGAAAACCTAGAGAAAAAGCTTTTCAGAGCCGAAAAAAGAAAACATGAGGTTTCTTTAAAGCAGATTGAAAATGTGAAGAATAGATTGTTCCCAAGTGGTACTTTACAAGAAAGAGTAGTTAACCTTGCTCCAATGTATGTAAATTATGGAGATGACTTTATTTCCTCATTAATCGAAAATTTTGAACCTTTAGGCGGAGATTTTACTTTGTTACTTCCAAGCTAAAAAGTCCGAAAGTTAGCAGACCGAAAGTCGGAAAGATGAATAAATCAATATCAATATTCACTACATCTCAATTCTCATATCTAATAAAATGAACTTCATCACTTTTACCGAAGAAAAACTAAGAGCTTTTACTCATGCTATTTTTATAAAAATGGGCTGTTCTGAAGAACATGCAGCTTTAGCAACCGATGTTTTAATCAAATCTGATTTACGTGGAATTGATTCGCATGGCGTTGCTCGTTTAAGTGGCTACGTTCGCCTTTGGGAAAAGAAAAGGATTAATGCTACACCAAATATTAGAATTATTCACCAAACACCTACCACTGCAACTATTGATGGCGATGCCGGGCTAGGTTTAGTAGTTGCTCCTTTTGCAATGAAATTAGCGATAGAAAAGGCAGAAAAATACGGCACAGGCTGGGTTGCTGTTAAAAACTCTAATCACTTCGGCATTGCCGGATACCATTCTTTAATGGCGGTTGAGAAAGATATGATTGGAATTAGCATGACTAATGCTAGTCCGTTGGTTGCCCCTACATATGCAAATGAACGTTTATTAGGCACAAACCCGATGTGCTACGCATTCCCAGCAGGAAAATATCCACCAGTTATTGTTGATATGGCAACTGCAGCTGCTGCAAATGGCAAGTTAGAAATTGCACAAAGAGCAAATAAAAATGTTCCAGAAGGGTGGATTCAAGATTCTTCAGGTAATTCTTCTATTGATCCTAGTGAATTAAAAAATGGTGGCTCATTACTCCCTTTAGGTAGTGATAAGGATCATGGTAGCCATAAAGGATACGGACTTAGCGCTACTGTAGACATTTTATCAGCTGTGCTTTCTGGCGCAAATTATGGCCCTTGGGTTCCTCCTTTCGTTGCT
>JAIELS010000121.1 GCA_019752795.1 Sphingobacteriaceae bacterium | reverse complement strand
AAAGATAAAGAAAGTGAAGCAACTAAGATTTACGAGTGCAGAAATAAAACTTGCCAATTGCCAGTAAGTACGGTTGCAGCGGCTATAGAAAACATTAGGAAGCTTTAAACTAAATTTAGGTAGCTTGCGCCATGTTTGAAAAAGAAGAAGGTATTATTGCAAAAAGAAAATCTTTGGTTAAAGAAATCGCAAATCTTAAAAAAGCGTATTTAACCATTAGAGATAAGGCCCAAAAGAAAGAAGCAGTTGCTAAAATTAATGAAAAACAAAAGGAATTAGCACAAGTGAGAGATGAATTTATCGACGAGCAAATAAGGAAAAGAGATTAGTTATTATTCAATTTTTAAACATTTTTTTGCAACAATTTTCTAGGTTTTTTGTTAAATTAATAATTCAACTATCTTTGCGCAACATTTATTTAAGGATGTTTTTAAAATTCTAAGATATTTGCAAAAATAAAGCTTGCCAACTATCAATATTTTGGTTGTCTAGACAGTAAAAACATTAAAAAATAATTAAGATGAATATCAATTCGAACACGGTAGTTTCTATCACTTATGAACTACATACTACAACTCCCGAAGGTCAGCAAGTTTTTGTTGAAAAAGCAAACGAAGAACAACCATTAGTATTTTTATACGGTGTAGGTATGATGTTGCCTAAATTTGAAGAACATTTAGCTGGTTTAGCGGTAGGTGATGAGTACAGTTTTGAACTTTCTCCTGCAGATGGTTATGGAGAAATAGATGCTACTGCACATGTAGATTTACCTTTAACGATGTTTAAAGAAGCTGGTGGCGAAGTACCAAACGTTGGTGATGTTATTCCTTTACAAGATAATCAAGGAAACCAATTCCGTGCTGGTGTAACTGGCGTTCACGAAGAGCATATCTCTGTAGATTTAAACCACCCAATGGCTGGTAAAAATTTAATTTTTGCTGGTAAAATTTTAGCAGTAAGAGAAGCAACTGCTGATGAGCTAAGTCATGGTCACGCTCACGGAGCTGACGGTCATGCTGCACACGATTAAGAAATATATAATTTATATAAAAAAGGTGTTCGAATTTCGAACACCTTTTTTTGTGGTTTTTTTTATGCTTCGTCATTGCTAGGATGAACGACAAAGCAATCTTATTAAGTGAATATTCCTTCGTTAATTTTTAAAGTGAGATCCTTCGACAAGCTCAGGATGACAAATAATGCTGATAGCACTGTTCGAGATGCGCTTCGGCTTAACATCTCGAACAGCATCAATTAGTTAATCGTCATTCCCGTGAAAACGGGAATCTTAAAGCGTCTTGAATTAGCATTTGCCTCTATAACGCATTACGATACCCAATTAAATTGGGTATGACGCTTCATCTAGCAAAAAAAATCCTGATAACTCTCGCCATCAGGATTTCTATTATCAATATTTTTCTTAAAGCATTTTTCCAGCTAACAAACTAATAGGAGGGACATCCATTGAGTTTGCAGTACTTAACTTCAAAGTTCCTTTAATTTTTACTGTTTGATACGTAAATTTAATTGGCTCTACTAATTCTACCATTACCATAATAGGCACACCATTTTTACCACAAAAGAAACATTGATTAATTGGCAAAGTAGATAACATAAATTTACTTTGTTTCATGCCATCTTTTATAGGAACAATATATCCTTCCAATTCGAACTGTTTACCAGCGTGTTTTTTAATTTCATTACCAAAAACAGCATACATCTCTGTTTCTTTTACAGTTTTGAAGTCAACACTTCCAATTACATCCCAATTTTCTGATATAATTTGATCACTTGGGTCGTGTTGTGCTTTTGCACCAAAACCGAAACCCGCCAATAGTAAAAGGATTAAACTTAGTTTTTTCATCTTTTTAAATTTTGTTTTTAGTTATGATGAAGCTGTCATGATTTAATTATCTCATCTTGTGATTTTTGAAAATCATGACGGTTTCATATTGTTAATTTTTAGCTAGTATTTTAGAAATATTTGATCTGTAGGCTTGCAATGCTGGTATAATAGAAGCAAATATACCAATCCCTAATCCTGCAAGCAATATATAAATTTCATTAGTTATAAAAATCATTCCAGTTAATTTAGCCTGGCTACTTTCTTGGTAGTGTCCAATTAGTTGCAAAGCAAAATGTCCTAAGGCTAAACCAACTATTGTACCAACAATGGTTAATATTAATCCTTCTAAAATGATAATCATAAATAACTTGATTTTAGAGGCCCCAAGTGTACGCATAATGGCTAAATCGTAGCTTCTTTCTTTTAAAGAATTGTATAAGTTTACAAAAACACTAATTGCTGCAATTAACATAATTAGCACTGCGAAATATTGCAAAGTGTCTACACCAACGCCAATTAAAGAGAATAAGCGGGTGCTTTCCATTGCTGGAGATGCAGATTGTAAACTCGTCATTTGGTTAACCATTCTCGGAAACATGGCTACAGACATTGGCGAACGATATTGAATAAGTAAGGACGTAATCTCTCTATTCTGCATTGCTGCGGATTCTTCTTTCGCTTCATCATGTATTTCGCCATCAGCGTGTTCATGCGCTTCTTCATGCATTTTCCAAACACTAGCAATGTTGGTTAAAATTAAATTATCCGTTACATTACCTTGATGAGCCAAAATTCCAGTTACGGTATAGGTATTTTCTTTATGCACATCTTTGTTTTCTGTTAAACCGTGTGCACCATTAAACTTATCGCCAACTTTTAAATTTTGCTCTTTCGCAACGTTTTCACCAATGGTTGCTTCTAAATCTGCGGACCAAAATTTACCAGTTTGTATTTTTAGGTCATAAAGGCTGATGTAATTGCTGTCTGTGCCAACAATTCTAACGCCGTTGTAATTATCGCCTAAGGCTAAAGGCACAGCACGTTTTACAAAAGGATTTTTAGACAATTCGTTTGCTTCTTTTAAAGGAATGTTTCCTGTCGGGAAATCGATATAATAAATGCTGCTTAAAATTAATTGTAATGGACTACCTTTTGCCCCAACAACTAAGTCTATATCTTTAGAATTGTTATTTAATTTATCTTCTATTTGGGTTGAAGCTAATAGCAATATGGTTAAAATTCCAGTGCCAAAGGCGATTAATAGTATATTTAATGCCGATGATAAAGGTTTAAATTGAATGCTTTTCCAACTGATTTTTAATGCGTTCATGCTAAACTATAAGTGTGTGTAAATGCATCTTTAACTCTTTTGTCGTGGGTTGCAACCACCAATGTAGCTTGGTTTAAACCAGATTGTTCCATTAATAATTGTAAAACTGCCGTTGCATTTTTATCATCTAAACTAGAGGTAGGCTCATCTGCAATTAATAAAGCCGGTTTATTGATTACAGCTCTGGCAATAGAAACACGTTGTAATTGCCCCTGACTTAATTCACTTGGGTATGCTTTTTTCTTGTTAGCTATATCTAGTGAAGTTAAAACTTCATCAATTCTGTGGATATCTGTTGGTAGATTGGCAAAGCTTTGGGCTAGCTTTAAATTTTCTTCAATAGTTAAGCTTTTTATTAAATGCGGACGTTGAAAAATAATGCCAATGTTTCTGCCTCTAAATTGATCTAATTCTTTTGAAGAAAGTTGATAAATGGAAGTTTCATCAATATTCACTTCGCCGTTGCTTGGCTTTAAAATACCTGTTAAAATATGTAATAGGGTAGTTTTTCCGCTTCCTGATTCTCCCAATA
>JAIELS010000129.1 GCA_019752795.1 Sphingobacteriaceae bacterium | reverse complement strand
GGGATATTTGATTTCGCTGATGCTTTTGCAACTTCTTTTTCTTTTCTCTCTGCAGCAGTTTCAGCACCAATTTCATTATCTGCTAAAACAATTGGGGTGGAGATTAATTGGAGGGTTTTCTGTAAAACCATTTGTGCTTGCAATGTATCTGCAGCAATCCATAAGCTATCTGGAGTTTTAATGCCTTTTATCATTACAGAATCGGCTGTTGCTAAGCCAACGTATGCATGGTCAGTTACAATTACTTTCTCTCCTTCTTTATAATATTCTCCCAACTGTCCCCGGAATGTAAGCTTATCTTGGGTATCAATAAACACAATATTTTTTATGGCTTTGCCATAACCCTTTTTTCCATCGTAAAACAAACTATCACCCTTTAAAGATTTAGTGTTCTGTGTGTACAAGTTGTTTAGTCCAAAAAAAGCCTCCTCTGATTTTGTGTTGTATCTACCTCTTTCTGTGTAGAGGTTATCGTCTTTGCCTTTAATGTTTGTTTTTCCATAAAAATCAGCCCAATTACTAACAGTATTGTATCTAACAGAATCTGATTTTATTTTTGCTTGTGGTGTAATGATATCAACGTTTTGTTTAAACCAAGCATCGTTGTTATTGGCAAAATACCAGCCTTTTACACTGGTAATAGTTACGTCTTTAGCGGTATTTACAATTTTACCGCCATCTACATATTTTCCAATTCTCAAACCCATATCATAATCTAAAATATTGGTAGTAAGAACAGAGCTTGGATCAATCATTCTAACGTTATTAATTAAATGGGCCATTTTGCTATTGCCATCATAATTTAATAAATCGCTATAAATGTTCATGGTATCGGCTTGGTTGATGTGTACATTTTTAAATGCCTCAAAATAATTCAAGTCATTGTAAAAAACAGCACTGTCACAAGTTAATATAGCATTGTCATGTTTAAACGTAGGGTTCTTAACATAACTTATATTAGTTTTGGTGTCAATTTTTGCTTTTGTCGAACTAATTAACTCAATCCTAGATTTTTGTTGAGCAAATAATAAGCAAGGCAGTAATAATAGAATAAAGAAAAAGCGTAATTTATGCACTTTACAAAGTTAAGTTTTATTTTTTTTTAATGATGCAAGCTTATGATGGTTAAATTTAAATATTTTTGATCCATGTTTCCTTTACAGCAGTTTACAACCTTTATCAAAACTAATGCCCTTTTTGTAAATCAAGATAAAATCTTGCTTGCAGTTAGCGGTGGTAAGGATTCTGTTTTAATGGCTCAGCTATTTAAACTCGCTGGATTTCAATTTAGTATAGCGCACTGTAATTTTAATTTACGTGCAAACGAAGCACAGCGTGATGAAAGTTTTGTGAAATTACTAGCTGCAACTTTGTCGGTTCCATTTTATGTTCAGCATTTTGATACAAAAACCTATGCAAGCGAGCATCATATTTCTACTCAAATGGCAGCCAGAGATTTGCGTTATCAATGGTTTGAAGAACTTAGGAGAGAAAAAAACTACGACTATATCGCTGTTGCACATCATCAAAATGATTCAATAGAAACTTTATTGCTTAATTTAACTCGTGGTACCGGAATTAGCGGAATGCATGGTATTTTGCCAAAACGCGATAAAATTGTTAGGCCTTTGCTGTTTTTATCACGATTACAAATTGATCAAATTATAAACGAAAATAATATCGACTATGTGGAAGATAGCTCGAACGAAACCAGTAAATATGCTCGTAATAAAATTCGTTTAAATGTTATTCCGCAACTGCGGGAAATTAACCCAAATTTAGAAGAAACTTTTGCGCAGAACATTGCTCGTTTTGCAGAAACTGAAGAGGTTTTAGTACAGGTTGTTGAGGAGGCAAGAAAGCGCATCGTAAGAACTGAAAATGACAACCATTATCTTTCTATAGCACAAATTAACACGTTAAAACCACAAAAACTGTTATTGTTCGAATTGCTAAAGCCATATCATTTTTCAACTATTGTTGTAGATGAGATTTTAGAATCTTTAGGCAAACAAAGCGGAACATCATTTTATAGCCACACACATAGAGCAACAATTAATAGAGATGATTTGTTGTTATCGCCAATTAAAAAGCAGAATTCTGATGCGCATTATTTTATGCATTCTACTGACCAAAGTATAACGGTTGAAAGTCAGAAAATTTCATTTTTTAATACGGATTCTCTTTTAGTAGAAGCGAATGTTAATAAAGCTTTTGTTGATTTAGATAAATTGATATTTCCACTAATTATTCGGTTTAAACAAGATGGAGATAAATTTATGCCATTAGGGATGACTAATTACAAGAAATTAAGTGATTTTTTGATAGATAGTAAAGTGCCCCTTCCTGAAAAGGAAAATATTCCGTTATTAATAAATGGCAACGGTGAAATAATTTGGATTGCAGGTTTAAGGCAAGACAATAGGTATAAAGTAACGGTAACAACAAAAAAAGTTGCTATCTTCGAATTATCAAAATAGAAATGGAACAGAAAAATTTCTTTCTCGAAAAACAGTATATCGGCCGTGATTATATTAGAATTGCGATTAGGTTGGTTATGGCTGCGTTTTGTTTTGGTGTTTATGTTTACGAACGCGATCGAGACAATACCGTAGATCTTTTTCTAGTTGTTGGTTTCGGTATTATTGGCGTGTCTATTATTTTACTCTTTTTAATTCAATATAAAACCATTGTAGAAAATAAGACAGTAATTTTAAGCGGTTTATGGACAGCTAAAAAGGTTAAAATTGACTTAAATAATATTGTTAGCGTTAAGAAATCGGAGTACAGTAATTTTATATTTAACAACCCTGTTTATAATCTTCATAAAAAGGGAACCATACGCTTTTATTCATCGGGTAAAGACGCAATTATATTAACCGATAGAGATGGCTTGGAATATTTTATCGGTACTCAGCGTCCAAATGAAATGTATTTGGTTATCAAAGAAGAAATGAAAAGCTAATTTTTATTAGAATAGAATTCTTCATTTAATCAAAAAATATCTTTGTGATGCAAAGAAAGTATTAGTCATCAATTTTATTACCAAGAGATAACACAATTTAAATTAGATATGATTTAATTTGCTTTGCTAATTTTAGCTCATAATTAAAGATTAATGAAAATAGGAATAGTTTGTTATCCTACCTTTGGCGGTAGTGGTGTTGTAGCTACAGAGTTAGGTAAAGCACTTGCCAGTGAAGGTCATCAAGTTCATTTTATTACATATAGCCAACCGGCACGTTTAGATTTTTTTTCAGAGAATTTATTTTATCATGAAGTTTCTGTAAGAGATTATCCACTATTTGATTATGCACCTTATGAATCTGCTTTAGCAAGTAAATTAGTAGATGTTGTTCGTTTTGAGCAACTAGATATTTTGCACGTTCATTATGCTATACCACATGCTTCTGCTGCTTTTATGGCGAAGCAAATTTTAGCAACTTACGGCATAAACATCCCCTTTGTAACTACATTACACGGTACCGATATTACCTTAGTTGGTAAAGATGCAACTTATAAACCTGTGGTTACTTTTTCTATTAATCAAAGTGATGGTGTAACAACCGTATCAGATTCTTTGAAAGAAGATACTTACCAGCATTTTGATATTCAAAAAGAAATTAAAGTTATTCCAAATTTTATAGATTTTAATCGTTTTAGCTTAAAACCAAAAGATCATTTTAAAAAAGCAATAGCGCCGAATAACGAACGCATTTTAATTCATACCTCAAACTTTAGGAAGGTAAAACGTACTGAAGATGTAATTAAAATGTTTCAA
>JAIELS010000173.1 GCA_019752795.1 Sphingobacteriaceae bacterium | reverse complement strand
GGGCAAAATTTAATCAATATTGCGGATAAATTTAATATTGAAGTGCAAGATCTTAAAGTTTGGAATAGCTTAAAAAGCAACACCATTATTCCAGGTCAAAAATTAAAAATATATGGTAAATCGGCAACTAAAATTGTGAAACCCAATGTTGATTATTTATCTTATGTTGTAAAAAAAGGAGATACGCTTTCAGGCATAGCCGAAAAGTTTGATGGCGCTACTGTAGACAACATCAGAAAGATCAATTCCTTAAATAAAGCTACTTTACAGCCAGGTATGGTTTTAAAAATTGTTAAAGGATAATCTGTTTTTATACCTCCATTTTTAATCTAATTAATAGCGCTAATCATATCTGTGAGAGTACTTTTAAATAAGCTTTTATCATGCTTTGTTAATCCTTAAAAAAACCTATGCTTCGTAGAAAATAATTGTAACTTTGCTTGTTAGCAAAAAGCATTTTATGAGTAAAACGAATAGAAAACAAGACGCGTTAGATTATCACTCTCAAGGAAGGCCAGGCAAAATCCAGGTTGTTCCAACTAAACCTTATTCTTCTCAAAGAGATTTGACCTTGGCTTATTCGCCAGGTGTAGCAGAACCATGTTTAAAAATTGCCGATAATAATGAGGATGTATACAAATATACCGCAAAAGGTAATTTGGTTGCCGTTATTAGTAACGGTACAGCTGTTTTAGGTTTAGGAGATATTGGTCCTGAGGCCAGTAAACCTGTTATGGAGGGTAAAGGGTTGTTGTTTAAAATCTTTGCTGATATTGATGTTTTTGATTTGGAATTGGATACCAAAAATGTTGATGATTTTGTTAAAATAGTTAAGGCTTTAGAACCAACTTTTGGCGGTGTAAACTTAGAAGATATCAAAGCGCCTGAGTGTTTTGAAATTGAACGCCGTTTAAAAGAGGAAATGAATATTCCGGTAATGCATGATGACCAACATGGTACTGCGATTATCTCGGCAGCAGCATTATTGAATGCTTGCGATTTGCAAAAGAAAAAAATAGATAAAGTTAAAATTGTAGTAAATGGTGCCGGAGCAGCTGCAATTTCATGTTCTCGTTTGTATGTTTCTTTAGGGGCAAAATTAGAGAATATTGTAATGTGCGATAGAACGGGTGTTATTCGTAGTGATAGAGCTAACTTAGATGAAATTAAAAAGGAGTTTTCTACAAAACGTAATTTAAATACGCTCGAAGAAGCTTTAAAAGATGCTGATGTTTTTATCGGACTTTCATCTGCAGATTGTGTTACTGTTGATATGTTAAAATCAATGGCTAAAAACCCAATCGTTTTTGCAATGGCTAATCCTAATCCAGAAATTGCCTATCATTTAGCAATTGGAGCTCGTAAAGACTTGATTATGGCAACCGGTCGTTCTGATTATCCAAATCAAGTTAATAACGTATTGGGTTTCCCTTATATTTTTAGAGGAGCTTTAGATGTTAGAGCAACTTCTATTAACGAGGCAATGAAAATTGCTGCAGTACGTGCAATTGCAGAATTAGCTAGAAAAACTGTTCCAGAGTCAGTTAATATGGCTTATAATTTACGTAATATCAAATTTGGTAAAGAATACATTATTCCAAAACCAATGGATTTCCGTTTAATGACGAATGTTTCTATTGCTGTTGCAAAGGCAGCGATTGAAAGTGGCGTTGCTCGTAAAAAGATTACAGATTGGGATGCTTATGCGGAAGAATTGAAACGCCGTTTAGGCATGGATGATTCAATTATGCGTGCCATCACTAATAAAGCTAAATCTGCACCTAAACGTGTGGTTTTTGCAGAGGCTGATAATTATAAAATTTTAAAAGCAGCGCAAATTGTTAAAGATGATAATATTGCTATCCCGATTTTATTAGGTCATAAAGAAATTATAAATCAATTAATTATAGATAATGCTTTAGAGTTAGATGGTGTTGAAATTATAGAGCCAGCAGCAGAGCCAGTAAGAATGAAAAAGTATGCCGAGGCTTTATATCAGAAAAGACAGCGTAAAGGAGTAACCTTATTCGAAGCTAATAAATTGATGCGAGATCGCAACTATTTTGGTGCCGCAATGGTAGAGTTTGGTGAAGCTGATGCTATGATTTCGGGTTTAACAAAAAATTATGTTTCTACCATTAAGCCTGCTTTGCAAGTTATAGGTACCGAAGAAGGTGTTAATCGTGTTGCAGGCATGTATATGATGATGACCAAAAAAGGCCCTGTGTTTTTTGGTGATACTACTGTAAATGTAGATCCAACCGTTGAAGAATTGGTAGATTTAACATTACTATTAGAAAAGGCAGTTAGACAGTTTAACATTCAGCCGCGTATCGCTTTGTTGTCTTATTCTAACTTTGGTTCTAATGAAGGACCAATACCAGAGAAAATGAGAAAGGCAGTTAATATTCTGCATCAGAAACACCCTGATATCGTAGTTGATGGAGACATGCAGGGTAATTTTGCGATTAACAATTGCTTGTTAAAAGAGAATTTCCCATTCAGCCGTTTGGTAGATTCTCCAGCAAATACCTTGGTTTTTCCTAATCTAGAATCGGGTAACATTGCTTATAAATTGTTACAAGAATTAGGCGGTGCAGAAGCTGTTGGACCTATTTTATTAGGCTTGAAAAAACCTGTTCACATTGTGCAGTTAGGTAGCTCGGTGAGAGAAATTGTAAATATGGTAACAATCGCCGTATTAGATGTTCAGGCTAAAGAAGAGGCGTTAAGTCCAAAAAAAGGTAAAGGAATTTTAAAAAGAATAGTTAAAAAATAATTTATAATGTTTGCATATATTGATGGGAAATTGACTTTTAAGTGTCCTACTTATGTAGTCGTAGAGGCTGGCGGAGTTGGTTATCACATCAATATATCGCTAAACACTTACTCTGCAATTGGCAATGCAGAGCGATGCAAAATTTACACCTGGTTGCAAGTTAAAGAAGATTCGCATACGCTATATGGTTTTGCAGAAGAAGGCGAAAGAAGGTTGTTTTTACATTTAATTTCGGTTTCAGGAATTGGTGCTGCAACCTGTAGAATGATGCTTTCCTCTATAACTCCGGCAGAAATACAAAATGCAATCATTAATGCAGATGTGGCATTAATACAGCAAATTAAAGGTATTGGGGCGAAATCTGCCCAAAGAATAGTATTAGAGTTGCAAGATAAGTTAAAGAAGGAAGGCCCAGATTCATTAATTTCTATGCCTCAGCATAATACTATTAAAGACGAAGCGTTATCTGCGTTAATTATGTTAGGATTTGGTAAGCAAGTTGCAGAAAAGGCTATAGATAATGCTGTTAAAAAAGCGGATCAAGATTTAACAGTAGAACAAATGATTAAAATAGCTTTAAAAAATTTATAATTGAATCGCGATTGAGAAATAAAATTACCTTAATTATTTTCTTATTTTTTATTTTTGCAGTTGATACCAGTTTTGCTCAGGTTGTCACGTCAAAAATAATTCCAGATTCCGCGAAAAATAGTTTCAATTTAAAAGAAAGGCAAGCATTAGGCTTTAGAACTTTCGCTAATCCTTTTATTAAACTTCCAGAAAATATAAAAAAAGAAGTTGAGTATGATCCCATAAATAAGCTTTATATTTTAACAGAGCGAATTGGGGATAGACTTTTTTCTGCCCCACAATATTTAACTGTCGAGCAATATTTGCGGTTAGTTAATAGCGATATTAAACGAGAAAATTGGCGTATTTTATCTAATGCCGAAATTGCAGAAGTTAGAAAAACTGGAATAATTCCTCCTGTACAAGTTAGAAGTAGAGTTTTTGAGAAGATATTTGGTGGTACAACTATCGATATTCA
>JAIELS010000091.1 GCA_019752795.1 Sphingobacteriaceae bacterium | reverse complement strand
GGTCGTTATATGCTCAGCACGGCACTTGGCATAAAGCAGTGAGGTACTACCATTCAGCTACTCCTGAGCATCATAGAAAATATTCACGCAAAGTAGTATTGTGTTGGTTAAATGAATAAAATTAAGAGAAACTTATAGTGAGAAAATTATGAATAACAATCTAGCCTTAAATAAAAGTTATATTTCTCTCTTGGAAGAAATTAAACAAACATTCCAACATTCTAGATTAAAAGCTGCAATTGTTGTAAATCGAGAATTATTACAATTTTATTGGGAAGTAGGTAATTTAATTATTCAGAAACAACAACAAAGTTCTTGGGGAGATAAATTAAAGTTTTCCAGGGACAAAAGGTTTTTCAAAGACTAACTTAAAAAATATGAAATTATTTGCGCTAAATTATAGAAGGGAACAAATTGGTCAGGCACTGCCTGACCAATTAAGTTGGACACATCATGTTGTCTTATTACAGAGTAAAAATCTAGATCAAATTGAAATAAAACAATGGTACGCTATAGAAGCAGTAAAGAATGGTTGGTCGTACAGAGAACTTAAGAAAAACATATTAGATGACTTATATAGCAGGCAGACAAATACGAATCATAAGACTACGAATTTTGCTATTCAATTAGTAAACTCTAATTCGCAGCTTGCGCAGGAGTTAATCAAGGATCCCTATAAATTTCATTTTCTAGCTATGGGGGATGATGCGAGAGAAAAAGAAATACATCAGGGTTTACTTAAACATGTTCAAGAGTTCTTAATGGAGTTAGGAGCGGGTTTTGCTTTTTATGGAAGTAATTATCCCGTAAAGGTTTCAAACAAAAGATACGAAATTGACTTATTAATGTATAACACAAAACTACATTCATATGTAGTAATAGAGCTCAAAAAGGGCGAATTTAAGCCTGAGTATATAGGTCAGTTGAATTTCTACCTTACCGCAATAGATGAGCAGCTAAAACTGCCTGAAGATAATCCATCAATAGGTTTGTTATTATGCGAACATAAAGATCGGATTATTGCAGAATACTCTTTAAAAGGAGCAAATGCTCCAATCAGCGTATCTGAGTACCAAATAAACAAGTCATTTACTTCAAAGCTACCATACGTATTACCTACTATAGAGGAGCTGGAGGAGGAATTATCAAAAGAATTTGAGGAAGACGAACATGTTCAATAATTTCATAGGTGGCGGTCAGGTATTTCTTCACAAGGTGAGGATGTTTGGTCAGGTGTTTTTCCGAAGCTTTCATGTATCGTTGTTAGTCGGGATACTTCTTGCGTTACTGATTAATTGGGGATCTTTGCAGAGGCTTGATTGGAGCGAGTTCCTTTCTTATAGGAAATCGGTTCTTGCAATTAGTTTCAGCGATGCAGCAAATGTTATAAGAGAAACTATAGGCAAAGAACCAAATCATATTAGTTATATTAATGCTCGGACTAATAATTCCGAGTGGAATAATATCAACCCACATAAAATATATCATATGGGTATATTCCAAAGAGCTGACAATCAAGCGTGGGACTTACTAACTAGGATAGGATTACTTGCAGCAAGTGCTACTAGTGCTAGTTTTGTTATTATATTTTTACTTTGGAGTAGGTTTGGTAGTGGCTTAAAAGATGAAAGAAAGAACGAAGGTAGCGGTTGTGTACTTACAGCTGGGCAAGTTCGCAGCAAATTGCGCTCTCTTGATAAATGTAGCCGCTTCTCTATAGGTAAGATGCCTTTAGTCAAAGATATGGAAACCAGGCATTTTCTTGTGACTGGCTCAACTGGTTCGGGTAAGACTAATCTCATCCATAATTTATTGCCACAAGTGGAGAAGCTTGGGCACCCTGCTATAGTAATTGATCAAACAGGTGAAATGATTGCCAAGTATTATAATCCTGAGCGTGGTGATATTATCTTTAATCCGTTTGATAGCAGAGGCAGAGCTTGGGACTTTTGGGCAGACTGTGGAACTCGTGAGGATTTAGAACGGTTCTCAAAAATACTCATTGGCTTTAATCGTAAACAATCCTCCACTCATTCTGATCCTTTTTGGGAAAATGCAGCAGAGGCAGTGTTTAATTCCTGTATTGAATTCTTAAGACCAACAAGTGCTCCTATTGAAAAGATTGCTCAAATGGTCTGCCATAGTGATATTAACTACCTAAAAAGGACGCTGAATAATACCGAAGCAGGACGTTATTTAAGTGCTGATTCAAAACAAACAGCTGCATCAATTGTATCTGTTCTAGCAGTAAATGCAAAACCTCTTACTTATTTGAGAAGTGCAGATGGTAGTGGCAGCTTTTCTATGAAACAACATTTTGCCAATATTAAAAACGGCTCACCTTCTTGGTTGTTTTTAGCAACTAAGCCAAGTAGCAGGAGTTTAACTCTGCCGCTAATATCTTGTTTGACTGAGCTTGCCTTGGCAAGACTTATGGATTCGGGAATCCACAAAGATAGACGAGTATGGACTGTTATTGATGAGTTACCAGCCCTCGGGTTGTTACCAGCATTGTCACCATTAATGGCCGAGGGGCGTAAATATGGTGCTTGCGTGCTTGCTGGTATGCAATCATTGAATCAGCTCTATTCACAATACGGTCATTATGATGGTTCTACTATCTTTGGTCAATTTGGTACTTCTTTTTTCTTTAGGAATACTGAGCCTGCAATCGCCAAGATGATTAGTTCTATGTGTGGCAGCGAGACGATTACTCGTCAGCAGAAGAATACTAGCTTTGGTGCGAATGAATTTCGTGATGGAGTGAGCTACAGCGAGCAACAACAAAGAAAGTCATTAGTTGAAGCAGATGACTTAGCAAGTTTAGCTATTGGTGAATGTTATGTGCTTTTTCCTGAGCCGGCAGTACGTCTTGCTAAGATACAAACGAAAGAAGTTTCGGTTAAAGAAAAGCATCAAGGATTTGTAGAAAAAGAAGGGACTGTTTCAAAAGACGAAGAGTCAGCTTCATCTGAGCCAGATAATCTAGCTATTGAGAATATTGAGAACGATGAGGATATTAACGATAGTAGTACTAGTAGCCACAGTGATGCTTCTGCTGATGGGTTTAGTAGATTAGAGGTTGATATACATACCAAAAATGAAGGTACAGAATTTGAGAAATAGCTACGTGATCTTAGCTTGGGATTAAGGCAATTAAATTTAAAAAAATATATTAGGAATAAATATGACAGAACAAGAGCCAAAACTAGACATAGCAGTGACGGATTCGCAAAATAATACCGCTGCTGTAGATCAGACAAAAGCTGTACAAAAGAACCCAATAAGTGAGAATCTAGCATTGCTAGAAAAGGCGATTAAGGATTTGCATCATGAGGTAGATTTTGCTTCCAATGCTTTTGTTGGCCATGCCAACCAAACCCAATCATCATTAGCTTCTACTAACACATCTATGCAAGAAACGCTTAAGACAATAACCGTTCTCCTGTCAGCTTTCTCTGAAGCGTCAACAAAGATTCAAGATCAAATAATGACATTAGCTCTTTTGCCCAAAAAAGTGCAGCAGGTATTAGAGGAGTTAGTGCCTAATATAGCGAAAGAAGTAGAAAAAATACATAGCCAGCGTTTGGAAACAATTACCACCCATATCGCAGGGCTTGAACAAGCTCTTAAGGATAGTGTTATGCAAAATCAAAAAGCAATAGAAGACACTGCCAAGCAATCGATAAGACAAATGCAGGAAGCTCAACTAAGCTCCCTAGAATCTCAGGAGAAGCAGTTAGCTGAATTTGCACAATCTGTTAAAGAGGAAGTAGAAGCTGTTACGTCAAATCACGGCAGTAAGTTTTTTCGGAATCTGGCCATCACGTTAATACTAGCTACGATTGCTGGTGGCATCACTAGTTGGTGCGTAGGCAAGTATTTTCCTGCATTCATTCAAATTAACAAAGCT
>JAIELS010000001.1 GCA_019752795.1 Sphingobacteriaceae bacterium | reverse complement strand
AAGCGTTTTACAAGGTGATGATTTTGCAGAAGCGGTACGTTATGATGTTTACGAAAGTCAGCAGATTGGCGTTAGAGGAGTTCCTTATTTTGTGTTTGATCGAAAATACGCTTTATCTGGCGCACAACCAATTCCTACTTTTGAACAGGCTGTTGTGCAAAGTTTTACAGAGTGGCAAGCTACACAGCCTAAAACCGAGCTAAAATCATTAAACAAAAACGATGATGCGATTTGTGATGAAAATGGTTGTGAGATTTAATTGACCAGTTCCTCATCTGGACAGAGCGCAGCGACGAGAGATCTATTTGTGATTAACACTTCTGGATCATTAGTTAGTGATCATCAAGAGGCTTTGAGATTTCTGCCCGATAAAAATCGGGGCAAGCTCTTGTACCTCGTTCGAAATGACGTCGAGGTAAGATTAACTATTTCTTCAGTCCTTGTAACAAATACTCCAATCCATTTAGTTTAATCTCATACATCGTTGCTAATAAATGTCCTAATCTTCCGGTAGGGAAACCTTGACTATGGAACCAAACCAAATACGTTTCTGGTAAACTTGAAATCACCCAACCCTTGTATTTACCAAAAGGCATTTTCATGGTTACTAATTCGGTTAACATTTTTGGATCCATATTCGGGTTTTGGGTTATGTGTTCTGGGTTGCAGGTTTAGACGCTAATACTCCTAACCTGTACCTTGCAACCAATAAGAGGGTTAAAGAACCATTTCAAGCATCTCAATCGCTTCATCAACGTTTGCAATATTATCAAAAGAAATACGCAAGCTATCTTTAACTTCTTTTAAATTACACAAGCGTGGATGTTGTTGTGCAAAGGCTAAAATACCATTAAATACTTCTGAATCAAAGAATTTAGATTGTTTATCGCTCACAAAATAACCGCGAAGAATCCCCTTTTTAAAACTAAGTTTCTCAAAACCTAAACGCTTACCAACCCACTGTAGCCTTAAAACCTTTAGCATCGCTTTAACTTGCGTTGGCACAGGACCAAATCTATCTTGCAACTCCTTTTCAAAAGCTAAAAGGTCAGTTTCACTTTCTATTTTAGAAAGCTCCGTATATAAATTATATCGTTCTGTTATACTGGTCACATATCCATCTGGAATATGCATTTCCAAATCAGTATCAACTTGTGTAAAGTTTACAAAAGCTCTAGCGGGTTCATCTTTAAATAAATCTTTAAACTCGGCATCTTTCAACTCGTGAATTGCCTCGTCTAAAATTTTATTATACATCTCAAAGCCAATTTCCGCAATAAATCCACTTTGTTCTCCTCCTAATAAATTTCCGCTTCCTCTTATATCCAAATCACGCATAGCGATGTTAAATCCGCTTCCTAAATCTGAAAATTCTTCAATTGCACTCAGTCTTTTTCTAGCTTCATTGGTTAAGGTTGATAATGGCAAACTCAATAAATAACAAAATGCTTTTTTGTTAGAACGACCAACACGACCACGCATTTGATGCAGATCACTTAAACCAAACATGTGTGCGTGATTAATGATAATGGTATTGGCATTTGGAATATCTAGCCCTGCTTCGATAATTGTTGTTGCCACCAAAACATCTTTTTCGCCATTAATAAAATCGAGCATTACATCTTCTAACTGATCGCCGTCTAACTGCCCATGCGCAATGCCAATTCTGGCTTTTGGCACTAAGGTTTGTATCAGACCGCCTAATTGTTGTAAATCGTTTACACGGTTGTGTATGAAGAAAACTTGTCCGCCTCTATCTAATTCAAACTGCACCGCCTCCTGAATTAATTTGTCATTAAAAACATGCAATTCTGTATTTACCGCCTGTCTATTCGGTGGAGGCGTACTCATAATAGATAAATCCCTGGCGCCCATTAAAGAGAAGTGCAGTGTTCTAGGAATTGGCGTTGCCGTTAAAGTTAGCGTATCTACATTAACCCGTAAAGCTTTCAATTTTTCTTTTGCTGCTACACCAAATTTCTGCTCTTCATCTATAATCATAATGCCCAAGTCTTTAAACTTAACATCTTTACTTAACAAACGATGAGTACCAATAATAATATCTACTTTGCCTTGCGCAACTTTTTCTAGCGTTTCTTTAATTTGTTTGGCAGTTTTAAAACGATTAATGTAATCTACTGTGCAAGGAAATTCTTTTAAACGGGCTGAAAATGTTTTGAAATGCTGTAAAGCTAAAATAGTTGTAGGCACTAATATTGCGGCTTGTTTGCCATTTGCAACCGCTTTAAAAGCTGCACGAATTGCAATTTCTGTTTTACCAAAGCCAACATCTCCACAAACTAATCTATCCATTGGATGTGGTGCCTCCATGTCCTTTTTTACATCGGCAGTTGCCTTAACCTGATCAGGCGTGTCCTCATAGATAAAAGAAGCTTCGAGTTCTGTTTCTAAGTATCCATCTGGAGCAAAAGCAGTACCTACCTGAGATTTTCTTAATGCATATAGCTTGATTAAATCTCGAGCGATGTCTTTAACTTTTTTTTTTGTGTTCTTTTTAAGTTTATCCCAAGCTTCAGTGCCTAATTTATTCATTTTAGGTTGAGTGCCGTCTTTCCCGCTAAACTTAGCAATTCGATTTAATGAGTTGATATTTACATACAGCAAATCATTATCCGCATACACCAAACGAATCATCTCTTGCGTTTTACCATTTACCTCTACCTTTTCCAATCCGGCATACTTACCAATACCATGATCGATATGGGTTACAAAATCTCCTGGTTTAAGTTCGCGTAAATCTTTAAGTGTAATTGCCTGACTACGTTGATAGCCTCTCTTTAATTGATACTTATAAAAACGATCAAAAATTTGATGATCTGTATAAAACGCCACTTTCTGTTGGGCATCTAAAAAACCCTCTCGAAGCGGAATGTTTACGGGCGTAAACTTTGCTGTTTTATCGACGTCATCTAAAATGGCATATAATCGTTCTGTTTGTTTGGTAGAATTGGTAAAGATGAAATTATGAATATGCTGATTTTCATTTTCTTTTAAATTCTTAATCAACAAATCAAAGTCTTTATTAAAAGATGGCTGCGGTTTCGTTTCAAATTGGATAATATTTTCTGTTTGATAGAAAAACTGTTTGCCAAATTCAACCAAGGCAAAATCTTGAAACAAATCAGATAACATTTTCTCATCTGTAAAAGAAAATTTCGGATCTAGCCAATTAGGATTTTGTTGTTTATCCGCTACGCCTAATGCCTTCCAAAGCTCAACCGCTTTTTTGTAGCCTGCTTTAACAATATCTATGGTAGATTCTACATCTTTAAACCAAAGCTGAGTATCTTTTTCTATATAATCTAAAAGACTAATGTTGTTTTCTGTTAAAAATTTTGCCTGAACATTCGGCACAATGGTTAGGCTTTTTACGTCATCAACCGAAAGTTGACTTTCAATTTCAAATGTTCTGATGCTTTCAATTGTATCGCCAAAAAATTCAATACGATATGGTAATTCATGTGAAAAAGAGAAAATATCTACAATTCCACCACGAATTGAAAATTGACCCGGTTCATAAACAAAATCAGAACGATCGAAATCATATTCATATAAAAATTCATTTATAAAATCGATACTTAGATTTGCTCCTAAGCTAATCTCTAGCGTATTTTTTTCTAAAACAGAACGATCAATTACTTTTTCAGCCAAAGCCTCTGGATAAGTAACTACAATTTTGCCGTATTCAGATTGATGATTAAGTTCATTTAATACTTCGGCCCTTGCCAAAACATTAGCGGTATCTATTTGTGTAAATTCAAACGCTTTTCTAAAAGACGATGGAAAAAGTAGAATTTCTTTCCCTAAAATACCTTCTAAATCTGAGAGAAAGTAGGTTGCCTCTTCCCTATTAGGTAAAATAAATAATTGTGGTTTATGCAATAGGTAATAAGCGGCTGTAGCAACAACAGCATCAGCAG
>JAIELS010000122.1 GCA_019752795.1 Sphingobacteriaceae bacterium | reverse complement strand
TTGGCAAGGTGTTGGCGCCACACAGTGGATTTTAGGCTTGCCCTTAATATTAATCCCGATACTACTTTATCTGCCATTTGGCATAATGAATAAGCCTTATTGGGGATTAGCATCCATTGGTACTTTCGGATTAATTACTTTGTTAATGCGCAATTTCTGGATCAATTTATTAGTTAAAAAATTTGAAAAACAACGATATAAAATAGCCGAAGGCTTTAGAGAATAAGATATGTTAGAATTTAAACAGTTAAAAAAATCATACGGCGGGAAAACAGTAGTAGATATTAACAGTCTAACTATCCGTGCCGGAGAAACTATTGGTTTGGTTGGTAACAATGGGGCCGGTAAAACAACATTATTTAGAATGTTGCTTGATTTAATTAGGCCAGATAGTGGCGAAATTTTATCAAAAGAAGTTAATGTTGCTTTAAATGGAGAATGGAAAAATTATACAGCTTCTTACCTAGATGAAGGCTTTCTAATTGACTATTTAACACCAGAAGAGTATTTTATTTTTATAGGTGGTTTACACAACTTAAGCGTTGCAGACGTTGGCGAATACCTCAAACAATATGAAGATTTCTTTAATGGTGAAATTTTAAACAGCCGTAAATATATCCGCGATTTTAGTAAAGGAAACCAAAATAAAATTGGCATTGCTGCGGCGTTAATGCAAAAACCAGAGTTATTGGTTTTAGATGAACCTTTTGCAAATTTAGATCCTACCACTCAGATTAGGTTGAAATCTCACATTAAGAATTTAAAAAGTTCACATAGGTTAACAACCTTAATCTCTAGCCATGATTTAAATCATGTAACTGATGTTTGCGACAGAATTATTTTATTAGAGAAAGGATTAATTATTAAAGATTTTCAAACAAATGAAAATTCATTAAAAGAATTAGAAGCTTACTTTTCAGAATAAATTCATTAAAAACTGTATAGAATTTTGGTCAATTTAATACCCATTTTGTGGTAATAGATTGACCAATTTTTTTATACGTTAATAGGTAAAAAACATCATTAAATCTGTAAAACACTGTAAACCAAAAGAGATATAACTAACTGGAGCCCATTTTAAAAAATTGGCACTTGCTTTGAATATATTTTTATAAAAACTAAAAAAAATTAATAAAATGATGATTTCAAAATTTAAAATAGCTACTTTAAGTGTTGCGCTTTCAGTAGGCCTAATGACTTTCTCTGGATGTGATAGTTTAACAAAAACTCAAAAAGGAGTTGGTATTGGTGCTGCAGCTGGTGGCGTAATTGGTGCTGTAATTGGAAAAAAAGCGGGTAATACTGCTGTTGGTGCAATTATTGGTGCTGCTGTTGGTGGTACTGCTGGTGGTTTTATCGGTAAACGTATGGATAAACAAGCCGCAGAAATTCAAAATGCTATTCCTAATGCGGAAGTAATTCGTGAAGGCGAAGGTATCATTGTAAAATTTGACAGCGGTATCTTGTTCGACTTTGATAAGTTTGGTTTAAAAGATGCAGCTAAAACTAATATTCAATCTTTAGCTAGTTCATTAAATCAATATCCAGGTACAGACATTAAAGTAATTGGTCACACAGATAGTCGTGGTGCTGAAGAGTACAACATGAATTTATCTGAGAAAAGAGCTGCTGCTGTTAAAGCTTATGCAGTTTCTCAAGGTGTTCCTTCATCACGTTTAATTACAATTGGTAAAGGTTTTTCAGAGCCAATTGCTGATAACTCTACTGATGCTGGTAGAGCAGAAAACAGAAGAGTTGAAATTGTAATTGTTGCAAACGATCAATTGAAAAAAGAAGCCGCTTCTAAAAGCGAATAATATTTATATCTACCTATATAAATTAAAAACCCTGTCGTATATATTTACTTCAGGGTTTTTTATTGTGTTGTCATTCTGAGCAAAGCGAAGAATCTCCTAAGAAGTGCTCATGATCATATATTTCTCGTCGCTGTGTTTGCTCGAAATGACGATAATAATTAAGAATAAATATCTTCGAAATAACTAATTGCTAATCCCTTAAGTAAAAGTTCTTGTTCCATTAGCGCATAGGCTGGAACAGGTTTTACTAGTTTCCAATGCGGCCAACCATCTTGGTCTAAACCTTCCAATTCATAAAAGCCCATCTCGCTCAATAAACGGCAAGTTGCAATATGCATCAATTCTTCCTTTTGTCTTTTGCTATACTTACCTGGACCTTTTCCTAACTCTTGTACTCCAATTAAAAATAAGATTACTTTAAGATCTGGTGTATCAGAATCAAATTCTTCAGAAATTTTAGTCTGTAAAGTTTTCCATTTGGCATGTATTTCCGCTGGTTTCATGGTACAAATATAGTTTTATCACTAACAGAATAACGCACATATAAGTCAAATTTTTAGCTTTGTTAAATGAATAGAAAAATCAACACTGGCTTATTAGCCTATGGCATGTCTGGTAAAGTATTTCATGCTCCTTTTATTAGCACACACAATGGCTTTAATTTTACTGCAATTGTAGAACGAACAAATAAGATAGCGCAGCAAGATTATCCAGAAATTAAGAGTTATAACAGTGTTGAGGAATTGATTGCTGATGATTCTATTGAACTGGTAATCATCAATACACCAAACTTTACCCATTATGAATATGCAAAAACGGCGTTAAATGCAGGAAAACACATCTTAGTAGAAAAACCATTTACCGCCACAGTAGCTCAAGCAAAAGAAGTATTTGAATTAGCCAAGTCTGTTGGTAAAAAAGCCCTAGTGTATCAAAATAGAAGATTTGATAGTGGTTATAATGCTGTAAAAAACATTATAGACAGTGGAAGACTAGGTAAATTGATTGAAGTTCACTTTCGTTATGATAGGTATAGAAATACAATTGGACCAAAATCCTTTAAAGAAGAAATAGTAGAGGCTACCGGATTGCAATATGATTTAGGTCCGCATTTATTAGACCAAGCGATTAGTTTATTTGGTAAACCAGAAAAATATCATAAAATTTTGGGCAAAAACAGAGATCATACAAAAGTAGATGACTATTTAGCCATACAATTGAGTTACCCCAATGATTTGTATGTGTTTTTAACCGCCAGTATGTTGGTGGCAGACATTAAAGAAGCATTTATAATTAATGGTGTAAAAGGTTCCTTTAGTAAAAACCATGCAGATGTTCAGGAAGCTCAACTCTTAAATGGGATGAAACCAACTGTACCAAGCTATGGCATTGAGGACCCTAAAGACGCTGGGAAATTAACTTTAGTGGCCGAAAATGGCGAACGTTTAGTTGAAAGCATCCCATCAAAAAAAGGTGATTATACGGCGTTATTTGAAGCTGTTTACCAGAACATTGTCAATGACATTCCTTATGGAATTACTGAAGAAGATATTTTAATACAATTAGAAATTTTAGAAAGCTAAACCCTAAAATCCTCCGAAGGGAAATTTAGGCGATATATTATTGCTATTTTGCGGCACCAAATAAAACTTATGAAGAATTACGAAATCGGTTCAGGACAACTTTCATTAGCTATTATAGCACAGTTAATTAAAGAGAGAACCAAATTAAGCCTTTCTGCATTAGCGGTTAAACGTATTGAAAAATGTAGAAAATATCTTGATGATAAATTAAGTAACAATGGAGATCCGATTTATGGAATTAATACAGGTTTCGGTTACTTGCAACACATCAAAATCGAATCAGACAATTTAACTCAACTTCAACATAATTTATTGTTATCCCACGCATGTGGAACAGGGCAAGAAGTACCAAAAGAGATTGTAAAACTGATGCTCTTGCTAAAAGTTCAATCCTTAAGTTATGGTCATTCTGCAATTGCATTAACAACTGTACAACGCTTAATAGACTTTTACAACAACGATATTTTACCTGTAATTTATACACAAGGTTCTTTAGGCGCATCTGGCGATTTAGCCCCATTGGCACACCTAGCATTACCTTTAATTGGCGAAGGCGAAGTTTGGTATAAAGACGAAAGAAT
>JAIELS010000182.1 GCA_019752795.1 Sphingobacteriaceae bacterium | reverse complement strand
AAATATATCCATATTAGGTAGTACAGGGTCGATTGGTACACAGGCACTTGAAGTAGTTCGGGCAAACCCTAAATTATACAAAGTAAATGCGTTAACTGCTCAAAATAATGCTGATTTATTAATTGAGCAAGCATTAGAATTTGAGCCAGAGATGGTTGTTATTACTTGTGAAGACCACTATAATAAAGTAAAGTCTGCTTTGCCGAAAGTTAAGGTGCTATGTGGTGAAGATGCATTAATTGCTGCGGTTCAACAGCCGGAAACCTCATTTGTACTAACAGCAATCATGGGTTCAGTAGGGTTAAAACCAACTATCGCTGCTATTGAAGCTAAAAAAGATATCGGCCTTGCTAATAAAGAAACATTAGTTGTTGCCGGTGAGTTAGTGATGCAATTGGCAAAAGATAACGGAGTAAATATTATTCCAGTAGATTCAGAGCATTCTGCAATTTTCCAATGTTTGGTAGGCGAAGAAAATAATCCAATAGAAAAGATATATTTAACTGCATCTGGCGGTCCATTTCGTGGGAAAGATGTTTCATTTTTAGCAAATGTTACAAAGGCTGAAGCCCTAAAACATCCAAATTGGGTAATGGGAGCTAAAATTACTATCGATTCGGCAACGCTGATGAATAAGGGTTTGGAAGTAATTGAAGCCAAATGGTTATTCGGTTTAACTGCAGAACAAATCGAAGTTGTAGTTCATCCACAATCTATTATCCATTCTATGGTACAATTTACAGACGGTTCCATCAAAGCCCAATTGGGTGTGCCTGATATGAAATTGCCTATTCATTATGCTTTAGCTTATCCTCAAAGAGTTGTAACTGATTTTGAAAGATTTAGTTTTTTGAAATACCCAGAATTCACATTTGAACAGCCAGACACCAAAACTTTTCGTAACCTTGAATTGGCTTTTATAGCTATGAAAAAAGGAGGGAATATGCCTTGCGTCATTAATGCCGCGAACGAAGTTGTAGTTGATGCATTTTTAAAAGACAAAATTGGATTTTTACAAATGAGTGATGTAATAGAGGAGTGTATGCAGACGATTAATTTTATTTCACAGCCAACACTACAAAATTATTTAGAAACCGATAAGCAGACGCGTATATTTGCCGGCGAACTCGTAACAAAACAAAAATAAAATAATCTTATACTAAATACTAAATACTAAATACTAAATACTAAATACTAAAACAATATATGGACGGACTGATTATGGCGGGCCAGCTTTTGCTGGGATTATCGATACTTGTAATTTTACACGAATTAGGACATTTTTTAGCAGCTCGTGCTTTCGGAATAAAAGTTGAAAAATTCTATCTATTTTTTGATGCTTGGGGTTTTAAACTTTTTAGTTTTAAAATTGGTGATACAGAATATGGCGTGGGATGGTTACCGCTGGGTGGTTATGTAAAAATTGTTGGAATGATAGATGAGTCTATGGATGTAGAACAGATGGCATTACCTGCAGAACCATGGGAATTTCGTTCTAAACCAGCTTGGCAACGTTTGATTGTTATGCTTGGCGGTATTATTGTAAATGTTATTGTAGGTATTTTTATTTTTTGGATGTTAACCTTTAAATACGGAGAAACTTACATTCCAAATGATCAGTTAGCAAATGGGGTACATCCAGGTATAATTGGTAAAGAAATTGGTTTAAAAGACGGAGATAAGATTTTAGCAATTAACGGACAAAAAATTATTCGTTTTGAAGAATTAATTAGCTCTAAAGTGCTTTTAGGAAGCCCTAAATTAACTATTTCTAGAGAAGGCCGAGCTATAGATATTCGTGTGCCAGAAACGGTTTTAAATAGTATTAGCGAGCATGGTATACAAGAATTTGTTTCACCGAGATATTCAATTAAAAAAATTAATAATGTTCTTGAAAAAACAGAAAATGAAGTAAAATCTAAAACTTTATTAGAAAAAATAACTGGCTCTTTTAAAGAAGATAAAAAAGAATTTACGCCATCTCCTGCTTTTGCAGCAGGTTTTAAAGTTGGTGATAGTCTGGTTTCAGTAAACGATAAACAAATTCGTTTTAGAGATGAGTTTACGGCGATATTAGAAGCTTCTGCAGGTAAAGTTGTAGATGTTAAGGTGCAACGTAATGGCGAAATGATTGATTTAAAACCTAAAGTAGCTCAGAACGGAACTATTGGATTGTATTTTGAAGGACCTAAATTGCCAACTCGATCTATCAATTATTCATTTATAGAATCATTATCTGTTGGTACTACAAAAGCTTGGTCAACATTTGCCGATAACGGTAAAGGGATTTGGAAAATGATTACAGGTAAAGTAAGCGCCCGTAACATTAGCAGTCCAATTGGTATTGCTAAAGTATATGGCGGCGAATTTGATTGGGAAAACTTCTGGCGCTTAACTGGGTTAATCTCTATTGCATTAGCTTTTATGAATTTATTACCAATACCAGCTTTAGATGGTGGCCATGTGGTATTTTTAATTATTGAAATGATTAAAGGAAAGCCATTAAGCGATAAATTTATGGAGCGTGCACAAATTGTAGGTTTTGTTATTTTACTAAGCTTAATGGTATTCGCGTTTGGAAATGATATTCTTAAAATATTTGGAAAATAGGGTAGGCTGAGTTTGAGAAATCAACCTCAACCTCAATCTTAATCTCAATTAAAATGAATTATTTCGAGCTTTACGATTTACCAATTAGTTTCAATCCAGATCAAGGTATTGTGAAGCAGAAATTTTATGCTTTAAGTAAAAAATATCATCCAGACTTTTACATCAATGAAGATCAGGCAAAACAAGATGAAGTTTTAGAGCTTTCTACATTAAATAATAAAGCTTTTCAAATTTTAAAAGATCCACAAAAGCGCTTACACTATATTTTGCAGTTAAAAAATCAATTGACAGAAGAAGAGAACTATGTTTTGCCACAGCATTTTTTAATGGAAATGATGGATGTAAATGAGGCTTTGATGGATTTGGAATTTGAACCAGATTTTTCAAAAATAGAGCTCATTAAAAATCAAGTAAACGATTTAGAACAAGATTTGTCAAAAGAGCTTGCTCATTTAACTTCTACTTTCGATAAGGCTACAATAAATGAGCAAGACGGTCTTTTAATTGCTATTAAAGATATTTATTTCAGAAATAAATATTTGTGGCGCATAAAGGAGAGTATAGCTCGTATCGGCGCTTAGCATAGGTTGAAATAGTGTAAAAAAGCAAAAGAACAAATTATAAGCAGCTTGCTTTGGTTACATTTGTCACAAACCAATATCAAATGACATCATTACATATCTTTAGACGAGTTGCTTTTACCGAAGGGATTTCTTACTTATTTTTATTATTCATTGCAATGCCATTAAAATATTGGGCAGATATTCCACTTGCTGTAAAATATACAGGTTGGGCTCACGGAGTTTTATTTGTATTGTATGGTGTCACTTTAATTATGGCTTGGCAAGAAAGAAAATGGAAGTTTGGTAAAGTTGTCCTTTTATTTATTGCTTCGCTTATCCCATTTGCATCATTTGCTGTAGAAAAAAATCTAAAAGCAGAAGAACAAAAACAAGCTTAATAATTTGAGTCTGTAAACTATTAATTAAAAAATGGGTTGATTGGTACATAAAGTAATCTAATCGTTTTCTTAGTTATTTAAGCCTACCTTACCAATGGCGGTTGCCAAATTAATTTAACCTAATTGGTAAAAATCTTTAATTTTTTAATAGATAGTTTCATAAAAGATAAAGTAGGAATTGCAAATAATTTTATAAGTGTTTCGTTGGCTTCGCACCTAAAAGATAACTTAACCAAGTTATACCAAAGTAACTCAATGCGTTCTGCGGGTATAGGTAATGAAGTGATTATCAATCAGGATAAGTTAATAAGAAGTGATGTTATTTATTGGTTAGATAGAAGCCACGATAATGTACATGAGAACGCTTTTTTTGAGCTGATAGATAGTTTTGTACTATACCTCAACAGCACTTGCTATACAGGT
>JAIELS010000178.1 GCA_019752795.1 Sphingobacteriaceae bacterium | reverse complement strand
TAACCAATAGATACTCTACGCAATTTCACAAAAGAACGATCGAAGGTATTGGCAAATTTTTCATTTTCTGCCTCGGTAACTCTTGCTCTATATGGATATTGCTGACTCCAGGTTTGCCAACTTACTGCTTTTGTATTTGCAGCATAAGTACGGGTATCAGAAACTACTGCTCCATTGATATCTCGGGTTAGTTTGCCGCCAGTAACTACTACACCAGTTGGTACATAAACTGGTTTTCCAGCCGTATATTCAGCATCACGATATTCTGTTGAAGATGGATGCTTACCTCCCCACCACATTTTCTCTATCGTAGTAGAGTTCATTAGTCCGCCAAATGCACCATCAATATCAACATTTACAACAAAGTCTTTAATCTTAAATCTATTTTGGAAACCAAATCTCCAAGTTGGATCAAGATTACCAACTTTTCTTTGAAATGGGTCTCTAATTGGAAGGCCACTATTTGCATCTAAGATTAACTGTCCATCTGCACTTTTTTCCCATACTGTACTAAAATAACTATCAGCTCTATCACCTACTTCCAAATTTCCGAATTTGGCATTATTGTTATAAATTTCTTTCAATTTGCGAATAGATGAAGACCAGTTAACATTTAAGTCCCAAGCAAAATTCTTATTCACAACAGGCTTAACACCCAATACTACTTCATAACCATTCGTTTGGTATTTGTTTCCATTTACCTTGCGGGTAGCAAAACCAGATGCCTGAGAAACACTTAAATCGATAATTTGATTCTCATCAATAATATTATAATAAGTTAAATCTACACTTAGCTTATTTTTAAATAAACCTGAAGAAAGGCCAAACTCATAAGAAGTAGATTTTTCTGGGTTAATTAGTGGATTGACTAATCCGCTACCATAACCTACTGAAGGTGTACTACCATAAGTAACATCTTTTGTATATACAGATTGGATACTATAAGGTGCTAAATCATTAGATACTTGTGCCCAAGATGCATTTAATTTTACATAATCAACAGCCTTTGGCATTTTAATATATTGCGATAAAATGGTACTTATTGATGCCGAAGGATAGAAATAAGAATTTGAAACTGATGGTAAAGTAGACGACCAGTCGTTACGAGCCGTAACATTTAAATATACTGCGCTAAATAAATCAAGATTGGCAGAACCATACACACTTTGTATTTCTTTTTGCTCTAAATAATTACTTGCTTGTACTGGGCCTTGCGTATTATTTAAGCTATATACAAAAGGTACTATAATACCATCTGTACTTTGGTATTGTTGTTTGTAATTTCTTGAAAACTTTGAAGCACCAGCATTTAGGGTAAAAGCAACTTTATCACTTAATTCTTTGGTATAAGTTGATAAAAAGTCTGCATCAAAATTTGTTTGATTTGAATTCCAGTTTTTATAATCACCATTTCTAGAATCGCCATAGTTCATATAAGACTTCGGACTTTGCATATCTTCGAAAAGGCTAGTATTTCTTAAATTTGCTCTAGCCTGCAATGTTAAACCAGGTGTTACTGTCCAAGCTAAGCGCATTAAACCATCAACGGTATTTTTATTGTGCATCTGATTAAGTTCGTATGCAGCAAAATAAGGATTGTTATACCATGCGTAATTATAGTTTGCTTGCCTATAACCTTCTGCACCTGGCACATACATATGCTCTTTTAAATCTTTACCATTTACATCATCACCCATCCAAATTAGAATAGTATACATGTGGTTTTTAGGACCATACCCATAACGTGGAAAATTAGGAGAGTAAACTTTATTATAAGATAAGCTCGCTTCTGCAACTAAATTTTTGGTTAAATTGTAATTTCCACTAAAATTTAATCCACCAGTAGATAAAGAGGTATTAGGTACCTGACCTTTTTGAAAAGCTTGTTTAGCAGAAAAATATAATTGAGCCTTTTCGCTTTTATATGCCATTGATAAATGGTTATCCGTAACAATACCAGTACTCAAAAAGTCATTCAAATTATCGTGACGTACCCAATCCGTAGGCACTCTTTCATATCTCGCCTTGTCGTTATAAACTGTTCCACTTACATCACCCCACCAAGGAATTACTGTTCCAGTTTGTTTATCTCTAATTGGGCTATTCCATTGTCTAACCTTAAGACCAGTTCCGAATTTTGGTCCCCAAATCATATCGCCATCAGAGATACCACCATCAGCACCATCCCAAAACTCGTATTTACCTTCAGATCCATTACCATACTCCGTTTGAGTTTCTGGAAAAACTGTAAAACCTGCAGTAACCATGTTATTGGTACCTGCATTAATCTCTAATCCATCTACTTTAGCTCTTTTCGTCGTAATAATGATAGCCCCATTTTTTCCTCTAGAACCATACAATGCTGACGCTGTAACTCCCTTTAAAATGTTAATATTCTCAACATCAGTTGATGAAACATCATATAAATTACTCTCTACAGGAATACCATCAATTACTAATAAAGGCGTTTTTCCTCTCAAAGTTATTTGAGGACTTTGAAATATACCAGTTGGGTTATTTACACTTAAACCAGCAACTTGACCACTTAAAGCATTTCCGAGATTCATAGTTTTTGATTTATCTAAAACCTCAGTATTAACTTCTTGTGTGGCATATCCAAGTTTACGCTTTTGTTGTTTAATACCAATTGCCGTAACAACTACCTCATTAAGGTTAGAGGCTTCCATTTGCAAAGTAATTTCAAACTGTGTTTTTGTACCTACGTAAATTTCTTGAGTTTTGTAACCAACTAAAGAAAAAATCAATACATCAGTAGGTTGAGCTTTAAGAACAAATTTCCCTTCTCCATTGGATGATATACCTTTTTTAGTACCTTTTATCATAATACTTACACCAGGAAGTGATTGTCCACCGGTATCTTTAATGGTACCTGTAATAGACACCTCATCGCTTTTTGATAAAAACGGAGATTTTACACGATTAGCTGCCGAAACATCTAAGTTTCCCATAAATGGAATGAACAGTAGCATTAAACTACTGAGTGCTTTTCTGAATTTCATAATAATTTTTAGTTTTGTTTGTTGAGAGACATTTTAGTCACCATTAAATTCAGCAGCAATGTTAGATTAACAGTATGAAGTAAGAACTAAATTTAGGTTAACAAATTTTAAATAAACACAAGTCAATATTATCAAATTGTACATATACTTTTTATCTGAGCATTCTTTGGTTCAAAAGACCAAACCCTAGATAACACTTAAACAAGTTATAATCATTGATTTTTTTAATAGGTATTTGCACACCTTTTTCTTAAATTCATTTATAATCACATCCATTTAGTAAATAATCTAAAAAGAGTTAAAAGACTAATTTTGACGTAATTTTATCATTATATATAAACCTAGGTTGCATATTTAGCACTAATAGTTTATAATTGTTGTTCAAACAAACCAAATACAATTGCTCATGGCATCTACAAACGAATTTTCTACTGTACCTAGTTTATTGCGTAACGTAGTAGAAAATATCCATCAACCTGAAGAAATCTTTTTAATTCATAAGAAAAATTCTACCTGGGAAGAAATATCTTTTAAAGAAACTTTAGAAAGGGCAGATTCTATCTCAGCATTCTTTATAGAGAAAGGAATTATCAAAGGAGATAGATTGGGTTTAATGATAGAAAATTGTCCTGAATATGTTTATTTTGACCAAGGCATACAGCAAATAGGTGTAATTAATACTTCTATCTATCCTACGCTTTCAGAACATGAAGTTTCTTATATTATTAACGATTCGGGTATCAAAGCCATATTGGTAGGAAATCCTTTCTTATTTAAAAAGGTTTTAAAAATAGCAAGCAATTGTCAGGGGTTAAAATACATCATCCCAACTTTTGAAGGCTTTGAGAAAATAGCAATCCCTGCAGATTCTCATATTGAAATCATCAGCTTTGCGACATTAATTGCTACGCCAGTAAATGAAACCAAACAAGCAGAAATAACCAACCGCAGAGCTGAAATTTTACCTAGTGATATCTCTTCATTAATTTATACATCAGGCACTACCGGAACACCAAAAGGTGTGATGTTAACCCACCATAATTTTG
>JAIELS010000198.1 GCA_019752795.1 Sphingobacteriaceae bacterium | reverse complement strand
GGTGGGAAATGAGGGGTTCGAACCCCCGACCCCCTCGGTGTAAACGAGGTGCTCTGAACCAGCTGAGCTAATTTCCCGCTGTTTTTAAAAGTTACTTAGTTAGTTGACCGACCCTTCCGATTTAAATCGGAATGCTCTGAACCAGCTGAGCTAATTTCCCTTTTGGTTTCCTTTTGACGTTAAAACTTAATAAATGTTCCTTCGTTTTGGGATTGCAAATATAGTGTCTTCATTCTATTTTGCAAAAAATATTTTACTTTTTTTAAGAAAGCACATCTTCTAGTATCTGGTGGGATTTAATTTGACCAAAAGAAGCTGTATGTAACGTATAGTAAACCAATATTTTATCTAAAATTAGCCTTCTATTTTTATTGTCTAATTTTATTTCATTTATTTTTTCAAAAGATGTATTAAACAACAATAAAAAGTAATCTGCATCAGATTTATCAATAAAATGAGGATGAATTGGCATTACAGAAGTAAAGCCTCCTTCTTGTAAATCGAAATATTTTTGATCATTACGAGTTTGCTCATGAGGTGCAAACCCCAAAAACCTAGATAACTTTAACAAGAAAGCTAAGTGGAAATTCACACTCGGTTCATCTGTTTCATCAAACCAACTAATCGCATTATAAATAAAATCAAATAAATGCTCATCTGTATGTTGCTGTCGGATGCTTTTATACAACACTTCATTTAAAAACTGAATAATTGTATTTTTAACTACGTGGTACGGAATTGATTTAAAAACAGGCGATGGTCTCGCTTCAGCAACACGCTGAATTTGTGTGCTTATTTTATGATAAACAACCATTTCTAATAAATGTAATGGTTGCAAAATATTCATTGGTATTTTTGCCTTCGGCTTCTTTACTCCATTTATAAGATAAGATTGAATACCAAATTTATCGGTAAAAACCTGCACAATTACACTGCTTTCGCTGTATAAAGTAGTTTTCAATACAATTCCATGGATTTTATGAAGCATTTACGAGAAGAGCTTTGGCACAAAAATAATTAATCCGACCACTAAAGCGAATAAACCTGCAACTAAAACCGCAGCGGCACTTAAATCTTTAATTGAGCCAGCTTTAAAATTTTGCTCAGGAGAAATTAAATCTACTAGAACTTCAATAGCTGTATTAATTAGTTCTAAAATTATAACTAAAGCGATAGCTAAACTAATCCATAGCCATTCTGAAAAATTAAGCTGAGCATATAAACCTAAAACGACTGCTGCAACTGTAAAAAAACAATGAATTCTAAAATTAAGTTGAGTTTTAAAAGCGTATGCTAAACCTTTAAATGCAAAAAGAAAACTTTTCATTATTTTTCTCATGTTGAGTTAAAATTACATGAAAATTATGAAATAAACTCTTCCTCAAATCTAAAAACACAAACAAAATAACTCAACTCTTGTTTAACTAACACAAATTATAAGCTTAGGTTATTGCAAATAAGCCATTTTTATAGTTTCTTTACTTTTTATAAAAACGCAGTTGATTATGTGGTCCAAACTCTCTAGAGTAATACTTCAAAACCGAATTTTAATAACACTTTTCTTTATTGTTGCCACAGTTTTCATGGCCTATCATGCTAAAAACTTAAAACTTTCTTATGCAGGTAGTAAAATTTTACCATTAACAGATTCTGTTTTTATTAAATATAACGCCTTTAAGAAAACCTTTGGTGAAGACGGTAATGTAATGGTTTTAGGGGTTCAGAGCTCAGAAATCTATAAAAAAGAAAACTATAACCAATGGGCTCAACTTTCTAACGAGATACAAAAGTTAAAAGGAATAAAAGGCGTTTTATCTATCGGTAAATTATTCGAATTACAAAAAGATACAGTTAATCAAAAATTTGTAGTTAATTCAATTCCAAGCAGTTTGCCAACAACTGACAAAGAAATGGATTCGTTAAAAAATAACATACAAGGAATGCCATTTTATAGTGGACTTTTGTTTAATAAAGAAAGCAATGCTACTTTAATGGCAATTACATTCGATCCTAAGATATTAAATTCTGTTGCCAGAAATCCAATATTAAAAGAAATTGAAGCCAAAGCTAATGCATTTAGTAAAAGTACGAATATTGAAGTTCACAAATCAGGCTTGCCCTTCATCAGAACTGCAACGAGCAAACTAGTTTCTAACGAATTCGTGCTGTTTTTAGGCTTATCCATATTAGTATCTGCGTTAATTTTATTGATATTTTTTAGAAGCTTTTACGCCGTTTTCTTCCCAATTTTGGTAGTTGTAATGGGTGTAATTTGGAGTATTGGCACTTTAGTTTTATTTGGTTATGAGATTACAATTTTAACGGGCCTAATTCCTCCTTTAATTGTAATTATTGGTATACCAAATAGCATTTTGTTGCTTAATAAATACCATGCTGAACTAAAAAAACATGGAGACAAACAACAAGCATTAAGCATTACCATAGAAAGAATTGCCGTAACCACCTTAATTGCAAATGTTACTGCAGCCATTGGCTTTGGTGTTTTGTACTTTACAGGAAGCGAATTATTAATGCAATTTGGGAGCGTTGCCGCATTAAATGTGATGTTTACTTGGCTAATGTGTTTATGCTTAATACCAATTATTTTTAGCTATTTACCTATCCCAAAAGGAAAAGCAAATGCACCTCACGTTCCTAATTATCTAGATAAATTACTAGAGAAAACAGATGTATTGGTACAGAAAAAAAGTGTTTTAATTTATTTAGCCACATTAGTAATTACAGCAATTTCTCTGATTGGTATTTATAAAATTAATATAAACGGCTATGTTGTAGATGATTTACCAAAAAGCTCTAGCATATTAACAGATCTTAAATTTTTCGAAAAAAACTTCGAAGGTATTTTACCGTTAGAAATTAGCGTAGATACCAAAAAGAAAAATGGAGTTTTAAGTATTTCTACTTTAAATAAAATTGATAAAATGGAGCGAATGATAGCTTCTTATCCAGAGTTCTCAAGATCAATTTCGTTAAATACTGGTTTAAAATATGCTTCTCAGGCATTTTACAATGGCGATTCGGCATTTTATCGTTTGCCAACAGACATAGAGAAGAATTTTATTTTACTTTATGCTGCAAATTCTGGCAAAGGCAATGGCAATATGCTAACCAACTTTGTTGATAAAGATAAACAAACTGCTCGCATTAGTTTTCAAATGGCTGATGTAGGCTCTAAAAGATTAGATCAACTTTTATTAGAACTTAAACCCCGAATAGATTCTATACTTACACCAAAAAGATTTAATGTAGAGTTAACAGGCTCAAGTATTATCTTCTCAAAAGGGACAGATTATTTACTAAAACATCTGTTCGAAAGTATTGGTCTCGCTATTATTTTAATCTCCTTACTTCGCCTAGCTCAATTTAAAAGTTTGGGCATTATGTTTATCTCTCTTTTACCTAATATTGTTCCGCTAATTATAACTGCAGGGCTGATGGGATTTTTTAATATTCCGCTAAAACCAAGTACTATTTTAATTTTCACCATCGCCTTTGGCTTAGCTTCCGACCAAACAATTTATTTCTTAACTAGATACCAACAAGAATTGTCGTTAACAAATTATAGTGTAGCAAAAGTTGTTTCAGACACCATTAGAGAAACTGGCGTAAGTATGACGCACATTGCACTCATCTTATTTTTTGGTTTCGGAATTTTCACAGCATCAACCTTTGGGGGAACAGTAGTTTTAGGCTTGTTACTATCGATAACTTTAATTGTTGCATTGGTTTTTAACCTTACTTTATTACCCGCATTAATGCTTTGGTTAGATCAAAAGAAAACTCGTAAACTAATTCCTGCAGATGAAGTAACAAGGAATGTTGACAAGATTGATCATTAACCGATAAACAACGTTAAATCACATTTTAAAGATCTTGTTGATCTGTCTCGTCCTTAGCAATGGGTTGCAACTCTACTTTCTTACCGCCGTTATCTGCTTTTTTAGCAAATAAGATAGGATATAGAAACATAAGTGAACCAATAATAAAAAACACACCAGCCAGCCCTAATACAAATTGATCTCCTGTAATTTCTTTAGCACTCATTATTTGTGCAA
>JAIELS010000053.1 GCA_019752795.1 Sphingobacteriaceae bacterium | reverse complement strand
CGCTTGGTGTTGGTCAATTTTGTACAAACCCAGGTTTGATGGTTGCAATAGATGGCGAACCCTTAGATCTTTTTATTCAGTATTTGAAAACGGAGATTGAAGCTTTAACTCCTTCTGCAATGTTGCATCAAGGTATTGCGACAAATTATACAGAAAAATTAGCAGATGCTTTAGCTCAAAAAGGAGTTCAGCTTGTTGGAGAGTCTAACGCGAAAGCCAGTGAAATTCAAGGTCAAATTACGGTTGCTACTGTAGCTGCTGATGTGTTTTTGGAAAATCCTATTTTGCATCAAGAGGTTTTTGGGCCATATTCTTTAATTATTAAATGTAAGGATGAAGATCAGTTATTGAAAGTTGCAAAAGCAATGGAAGGGCAATTGACTACAACTTTAATGGCTACACCAGGCGATATTAGATCTCATCAGCAATTGTTAAACGAAGTACAAGAAATTTGTGGTCGTTTAATCTTTAACAATGTTCCAACAGGTGTTGAAGTAGCTTTGTCTATGCATCATGGTGGTCCATTTCCTGCAAGTACGGATAGTCGTTTTACTTCCGTTGGTGCTGATGGAATTAAGCGTTTCGCCAGACCGTTGTGTTATCAAAATTGGGATGATGAGTTTTTGCCAGCTGAACTGCAAAATACAAACCCGTTAAATATTTGGCGTACTATTGATAATGTTTTAACAAAAGATAAAATCTGATGAAGAAAACCTTTAGTTGCATAGATGCCCACACCTGCGGCAATCCAGTTAGGGTGGTTGCTGGTGGCGGACCATTATTAAATGGGAACAGCATGATGGAGCGTAGGCTTCATTTCTTAAAAGAATATGATTGGATTCGTAAAGGTTTAATGTTCGAACCTCGCGGTCATGATATGATGAGTGGCAGTATTTTATATCCGCCTATAGATTCAAGTAATGATATTGGTGTTTTATATATCGAAACAAGTGGTTGTTTGCCAATGTGCGGCCATGGTACTATCGGTACAGTAACCATTGCAATTGAAGAAGGATTAGTAATTCCAAAAACACCGGGTAAACTACGTTTAGAAACTCCTGCGGGATTGGTTTTGGTAGAGTATGTACAAGAAGGCAAGAAAGTAAAGTCAGTAAAACTGATTAATATTAAATCTTTTTTAGCAGCCGAAGGTTTAGAAATAGACTGTCCTGATTTAGGAAAAATAATCGTAGATGTTGCTTACGGTGGTAATTTTTATGCAATAGTAGATCCACAAGAGAACTTTAAAGGTTTAGAAAATTACACCGCAGATCAATTAATCAGTTGGAGTAGAACTTGCCGTAAATTGATGAATGAAAAATATACTTTTATTCATCCAGAAGATCCGAATATTAATGGATTAAGTCATTTTTTATGGGCTGGTTCCACTATTTCTTCAGAAGCAACCGCTAGAAATGCGGTGTTTTATGGTGATAAAGCGATAGACCGTTCACCTTGTGGAACTGGTACATCTGCCCGTATGGCGCAATGGCATGCCAAAGGGAAATTAAAAAAGGGAGATCGATTTGTTCACGAAAGTATTATCGGCTCCCAATTTATAGGGACTATAGAGGAAGAAACTACCATTGCTGGAAAACCCGCTATTGTACCAGGTATTGAAGGCTGGGCTATGGTAACTGGATACAATACGATTTTTATAGATGATGATGACCCGTATGCACATGGTTTTCAAGTGATTTAAAGAATTTGAAGAGTAAAAATTAAATATCCCAATAAACGTAAGCTAACTATACATTATGAATTCATCTAAAGGCAGTGTAACCATTATTGGTGCAGGTATCATCGGACTTTGTTCTGCATATTATTTGCATAAAGCAGGGTTTAAAGTTACGCTATTAGAACAGGGCGATTTGATAAATAATTGCTCTTCAGGAAACGCTGGGATGATTGTGCCAAGTCATTTTGTGCCATTAGCAGCACCTGGAATGATTAGTAAAGGTATTAAATGGATGTTTGATAGTAAAAGCCCTTTTTATGTTAAGCCATCTTTAAATCCTGCATTAATTTCTTGGGGTTTAAAATTCTGGAAATATGCTACCGAGAAACATTTAGCTGCTTCGGCTGCACCTTTAAGAGATTTACATTTGTTGAGTAAACAATTGTATGAAGACTTAGCCAAAGAACCTAAATTAGAATTTGGTTTGGAAAAAAAAGGAATTTTGATGCTGTATAAAACCAAAGCTGTAGGTGATGAAGAAATACATTTGGCATTAACAGCTCAAAAATTAGGGTTAGATGTAGAACCTCTTACCGCTGCGCAAACTCAAGATTTGGAGCCAGATACAAACTTAGCTGTTTTAGGTTCGGTTCATTATAAATGCGATGCGCATTTGTCGCCTAGCGATTTGGTTCAGCAATTGATTAGCTATCTAAAAGCAGAAGGAGTTGCAATTGAAACCAATTGTAAAGTAACTAGTTTTGAAACTGTTAATGGAAAAATTGAAGGTATAGTTACTCCTAATAAAACATATCTTGCTGATTTGGTGGTGATGACTGGAGGTTCGTGGTTGCCTGAAATTGCTAAAAAAGCGGAGATGAATATTCCGGTTATGCCAGGAAAAGGGTATTCTTTTATGGCAGATACGAATGGGCATCAAATTCATCATCCATCTTTGTTGTTAGAAGCAAGGGTTGCAGTTACCCCCATGAATGGACAAATCCGTTTTGGAGGCACAATGGAAATTGCCCCAATGAACGATAAAATTAATATGAATAGGGTAGAAGGTATTGTAAATTCAATTCCAAACTATTATCTAGATTACCAAGTCCCAGTCCCTCAAATTGATAAAATTTGGTATGGCTTTAGGCCATGCTCGCCTGATGGCTTGCCTTATATTGGCTTTAGTAAAAAGTTAAACAACTTAATTGTAGCTGGTGGGCATGGAATGATGGGTGTAAGTTTAGCTCCTGCAACTGGTAAATTAGTAGCTCAATTGGCGCAAGGTGAACAATTAGCTACTGATATTTCTATGTACAGCGCAGAGCGATTTAATTAGCTTTTCTTCCTATCTAATGCGCTGTAATAGCTAGCAGGTGCTTATAGTTCAATTTGTAAAATCTTTAATTGGTTATTGACTTTTCTGTTTTACGTAAATTAATTTTCTATTAAATATTTGCAATACTAAATCTAATGCCTATTTTTCAATAAGTTTTTCGAATAGCTAAATATGGAAATTATACACTTTAGTGCAGAATGTTACCCGGTTGCAAAAGTGGGCGGTTTGGGGGATGTTGTTGGTGCTTTGCCTAAATATCAGAATAAGCTTGGACATGTAGCTAAAGTGGTTATGCCAGCTTATCATACCAAATTTCTGCAAGAAAATGATTTTGAAGTAGTATATGATGGCTGGGTTAGATTGGGTTATAATAGCCTCCCTGTTCGCATTTTTAGAGAAAAAACAAATAAGTTAGGTTTCGATTTATTCTTAGTTCACATTGCAGGTTTATTAGACCGCGAAAAAGTTTATGGTTATAATGATGATACCGAACGCTTTTTAGCTTATCAAATCGCAGCTTTAGACTGGATTGCCCAATGGGAGCATACGCCAAGTGTATTGCACTGTCACGATCATCATACTGGATTGATTCCTTTTATGCTAAGTAATTGTTATGCTTATAAACACATTAGTCATATTCCAACTGTTTTAACTATACATAATGCACAATATCAAGGCACTTTTGGCTGGGATAAATTAAATTATTTACCAGATTTTGATTTACGCAGTTCAAGCAAATTAGATTGGAATAATTCGATAAATCCATTAGCTTCTGCCATTAAGTGTGTATGGAGAATCACTACAGTTTCACCTAGTTATTTAGAAGAAATAAGTTATAAAGCTAATGGTTTAGAAAGCCTATTGGCACAAGAAAGAGGTAAGTCTACAGGCATTTTAAATGGAATTGATAATGAAGTGTGGAATCCACAGAAAGATCCAATGCTTACTAAATCTTTTAATAACAGAACTGTAGAAAGTGGAAAAAAGGCAAACAAAGATGCACTTTGTAATGTTTTTAATTTAGCAAAGGACAAACCTTTATATACTTTTATTGGCCGATTGGTTGGTGAGAAAG
>JAIELS010000070.1 GCA_019752795.1 Sphingobacteriaceae bacterium | reverse complement strand
AAATCATAAATAGATTATTTACTGCGGTAGAATCTAAAATATCATTAATGTTTCTTTGTGCGGCGGCAAATTGCGCCATACCTAAAGATAATATGGCGATGAATAAATAGTTTCTAAAGACTTTCATTGGAGTGTTTTAAGCAAAGATAATTCTTATTTTCAGAGTTAATGAGCTCTTTCATACTAATGCATAAAAAAACCACCCTAAGGTGGTTTTTTTATGCATTAAATATAATTTTTATTCTTTTCCTAGCCTATGAATGGCTAGTTGATTTTAGATTAACCTTTGTTTTCTTTTTTACCTAATACAGAGTGTTTACGACTGTAAGCGAAGTAAATTACAAAACCAATAGCTAACCAAACAAATAATCTTAACCAGTTTTCCCAGCCTAAGCCAAATATCATCGCACCACAAGCAAGAATACCTAAAATTGGAATAAATGGTACCCATGGTGTTTTAAATTCACGAGGTAATTCTGGGTTCGTTTTACGTAAGATGATAACCGCAGCACAAACCAACATAAATGCAAACAAAGTTCCTATACTTGTCATGTGTCCAACTACGTCGCCTGGTACGAAAGCTGCAAAAACACCAACTAAAACCAAAATCACTAAATTTCCTTTGTATGGAGTTTTAAATTTCGGGTGAAGTTTAGAGAAAACAGGTGGGATCAAACCATCTTTACTCATGGTATAGAATACACGGCTTTGTCCAAGTAACATTACTAAAATTACTGATGAGAAACCAGCTAAAATCGCAACTGTTACAGATTTACTTAACCAACTATAAGTTGCTGGCATACCTTCTTTAATTGCCGCCACTACAGATGCTTCGCCACCTTTAGTAGGGTCTCTAAAGAACTCTAATGGTGCTAATCCTGTTAATACGTGAGCAAACAAAATATATAAAACTGTACAAACCGCTAACGAACCTAAAATACCAATTGGCATTGCTGTTTTAGGGTTTTTAGTTTCTTGTGCCGCAGTACTTACCGCATCAAAACCAATAAAAGCAAAGAAAACTGTTCCAGCTGCCCCTAAAATACCCATTATACCACCAAAATTATAGGTAATTCCTTGGTGATCTGTATAAGTAGTTGCTTCAGGGATATATGGTGTATGATAGCTAGGATTGATGTAACCCCATCCTAAAATAATAATCATTACTACAATTGCTACTTTAACAATAACAATAATATTATTTACAAAAGCTGATTCTTGTGTACCTCTAATTAATAAAAGACTTAGAATAGATACAATAAATAAAGCTGGTATGTTTAAGATACCACTTACACCATCAGGTGAAGTTTGGAAAGGAGAGTGGCACCATTCGTACGGGATGGGGCCTGTCCCGATAATCTCGACTAGGAAATTGTTTAAATACTCACTCCACGCGATACCTACTGTAGCAGCACCTACCGCATATTCTAAAATTAAATCCCATCCAATAATCCAAGCCATAAACTCACCCATAGTAGCGTAAGTGTAGGTGTAGGCACTTCCAGAGATAGGAATAGATGATGAAAGTTCTGCATAACATAGACCCGCTAATGCACATCCAAAAGCCGCTAAAATGAAGCCAATAGTTACAGATGGACCAGCGTTTTGCGCTGCAGCTGCAGCTGTTCTAACAAACAGACCCGCACCAATAATTGCTCCAATACCTAGAGCTACTAATGAGCCAGCAGAAAGTGTGCGTTTTAAGCTCTTTTCAGATTCTGATGAATCTGCAAGAAGTTCTGAAATTGATTTCTTAAGAAATAAACTCATAAAAGTTTAATTAGTTTTTGATTAGTTTATAGTTATAATAAATATTAGCCCAAACGTAATTAAAAAAAATTAAAAAAAAATAGGATTTTTTTTCAAAATCCTATTTTTTAGTAACATTTATGATTTAACTAACGATTCTTAATTATTTTTAAGTGTATCGATCGTTACATTACCTAAAGAATCGATAGTTTTTTCAATTCTAATCTCTTTTATAATTGGTGCAGCAACTTTAATATCTGTAGCGCTAATCGCAATGTAAGGCGCAATTACCAAAGAAACGATAGACATTAATTTGATTAAAATATTCATTGAAGGACCAGAAGTATCTTTAAATGGATCGCCAACAGTATCTCCAGTTACAGAAGCTTTATGTGGCTCTGATTTTTTGTAATACATTTCGCCATTAATTTCTACTCCTTTTTCGAAAGATTTTTTAGCATTATCCCATGCGCCACCAGCGTTAGATTGGAAAATACCCATCAATACACCAGAAACAGTAACACCTGCTAATAAACCACCTAATACTTCAGGACCAAAAATAAAACCTACAATTACTGGCGTAATTAAAGCAATAGCACCAGGCAGCATCATCTCACGGATAGAAGCTTTGGTTGAAATCGCTACACATTTCTCGTATTCAGGTTTTGCTTTGTATTCCATAATTCCAGGAATTTCACGAAACTGACGACGAACCTCTTGTACCATATCCATTGCTGCTTTACCAACAGCTTGGATACATAATGCTGAGAATACAAAAGGAATCATACCACCTACAAACAAACCTGCTAAAACAGGTGCTTTGTAAATATCAATTGCCGAAATACCTGCAATACCTACAAATGCTGCAAATAATGCTAATGAAGTTAATGCTGCCGAAGCAATAGCAAAACCTTTACCAGTTGCTGCCGTAGTGTTACCAACTGCATCTAAATTATCTGTACGTTCACGCACTTCAGGAGGTAATTGGCTCATTTCTGCAATACCACCTGCATTATCTGCAATAGGACCAAAAGCATCAATAGCTAATTGCATAGCTGTTGTAGCCATCATACCCGCTGCTGCAATAGCAACACCGTATAAACCTGCAAAGTAATAAGAAGCCATAATTCCGCCCGCTAACACTAGAATTGGAATAACGGTAGATTTCATACCCACAGCTAAACCAGCAATAATATTGGTAGCATGACCAGTAGAAGATTGTTGAATAATTGAATTAACTGGAGCTTTACCCATTGCTGTATAATATTCAGTTACAATACTCATAATTGTACCTACAGCTAAACCTACCATAATTGCGTAAAACACATTCATGCTAGAAAACTCATAACCACGAAGGTTTAAAGTTTCTGGTAACATCCATCTCACGATAAAGAAAGATGAAATAGCCGTAATTGCAATAGAAGACCAGTTACCTAAGTTTAATGCAGTTTGTACATTAGATTTATCATCCTTGATGGTTACAAACCAAGTTCCGATGATAGAGAAAATAATACCTAAACCACAAATTACCATTGGCAATAAAATAGGAGACATGCCATTAAATTTATCTACCACTGTAATCTCTTGACCCAATACCATCGTAGCTAAAATGGTTGCTACATAAGAACCAAATAAATCGGCACCCATACCAGCCACATCACCAACGTTATCACCAACGTTATCAGCAATAGTTGCCGGGTTACGCACATCATCTTCAGGAATACCTGCTTCTACTTTACCTACTAAATCTGCACCAACATCGGCAGCTTTGGTATAAATACCACCACCAACACGAGCAAATAATGCAATAGATTCTGCTCCAAGAGAGAAACCAGTTAATACTTCAATAGCAGTTTTCATGTTAATTACACTTACTGTTCCATCTGCTCCAATTACATTAAAGTAAGATAAGAAAACAATAAATAAACCACCTAAACCTAATACAGCTAAGCCGGCAACACCTAAGCCCATTACAGTACCGCCCGTAAAACTAACTTTTAAAGCTTGTTTTAAGCTAGTTCTTGCAGCTTGTGTAGTACGTACGTTTGCTTTTGTAGCTACATTCATACCAATATATCCTGCAAATGCAGAAAATACAGCACCAATAATAAAAGCGATAGAAATAATCCAGCTTGAGTGAATTTCTTTCCCGTTAATTTCATGGATTGTACCAGAATAAGCCAATAAAGCAGCAGCAAAAGCAGCAAAAATGCTTAATACTTTCCATTCTGCTTTTAAAAATGCCATTGCACCATCAGCAATGTAACCTGCAAGTTCTTGCATATTTGCATCGCCCGCATCTTGTCTGTTTACCCAAGCACTTTTTACCGCCATAACCAGAATACCGATTATGCCTAGTAATGGAATGGAATAGATTAAATTGTTTTGTAGAAAATCCATAGTTTAAGTTAAATATTGTTGTTGTTTTGTTTTG
>JAIELS010000195.1 GCA_019752795.1 Sphingobacteriaceae bacterium | reverse complement strand
TTTCAGATACGCACGGGTTTTTAGATGATGCCGTTTATAAATATTTTAATGAATGCGATGAAATTTGGCATGCTGGAGATTTTGGATCCAATGTTGCGGCTCCTTTGGCTGAGTTTAAGCCTTTGCGTGGGGTTTATGGGAATATTGATGGTAAAGACATTAGATTAGCATATCCAGAGCATTTAAAATTTAATTGTGAAAAAGTTAGTGTTTGGATGACTCATATTGGTGGATATCCTAATCATTATGCCCCGCAAGTTAAGGAAGAGATATACACTAAGCCTCCAATGCTATTTATTAGTGGGCATTCTCATATTTTAAAAGTTATTTACGACGATAAAATAAAATGTTTGCATATTAATCCAGGTGCGGCGGGAAAAAGTGGCTGGCATAAAGTAAGAACTTTGATTCGTTTTTGCATTTCGGAAGAAAAAATACATACCTTAGAGGCCATAGAATTAGGGAATAGATAACGTATAAAATACACTAAGTATAAATGTCTGGAATAAGAACACTCGGTCAATTCATTATTGAAAAACAATTAGATTTCCCTTATGCCAAGGGAGAACTTTCTAGACTATTAAGAGATATTGGGATAGCTGCTAAAATCGTAAATAGAGAAGTTAATAAAGCTGGATTAGTTGATATTTTAGGTAACGCTGGTACAGTAAATATTCAAGGAGAGGAGCAGAAAAAGTTAGATATGTATGCCAATGAACAATTTATTTCTGCTTTAACGAGTGGTGGTGAATGTTGCATTGTAGCTACAGAAGAAGAAGATGAGTTTGTTCCAATTGATTCGCCTGTTTCTAAAAATGCTAAATATATCGTTTGTATTGATCCATTAGACGGTTCTTCTAATATTGATGTAAACGTTGCTGTTGGAACTATATTTTCAATTTATAGACGTAAATCTGTAGAAGGAAATGCTACTTTAAAAGATGTATTACAAAAAGGCACAGACCAAGTAGCCGCTGGATACATCATTTATGGTTCATCTACCATGTTAGTTTACACAACAGGTAAAGGTGTTAATGGTTTTACTTTAGATCCGTCTATTGGAGAATTCTGTTTATCTCATCCTAACATGAAAGTGCCGGAAGATGGAATAATTTATTCTATAAATGAAGGTAACTATGTTCATTTTCCTGATGGAGTTAAAAAATATTTGAAATACGCACAAGTAGAAGATTTAGCTACAAATAGACCTTATACCTCAAGATATATTGGTTCGATGGTTGCAGATATTCATAGAAATTTAATAAAAGGTGGTATTTATATGTATCCAACAACTGCTGCATCACCTAATGGAAAGTTAAGGTTATTGTACGAATGCAATCCTATGGCATTTATTATTGAACAGGCGGGTGGTATTGCTTCTGATGGCTTTAACCGTATTTTAGATATCGAGCCAACAGAATTACATCAACGTACTTCTATTTTTATTGGTTCGCCTAAGATGGTGAAGATGGCTGAAGAGTTAATGGCAGAATTTTCGCCTGTGAAGCCTAAGTAAGAATTTTTTGTTTTTTTATTAGATTTAAACTGGTTTTTTATAAAAAACCAGTTTGACTTTTTTTCTCTTCTTCAAAAAAAGTATCTATCGCTAATGCGCTTTTATTTTGTGAAGCTGCAACAGCTAAACGATCACAACGTTCGTTTTCTGGATGGTCATTATGTCCTTTGATCCAAATAAATTTAATGGTATGTAATTTATGTAGGTTAAGATATTGGATCCACAGATCTTTATTTTTTTTGTCTTTGAACGCTTTTTTAACCCAACCGAATACCCAGCCTTTTTCTACAGAATCTACTACGTACTTCGAATCAGAATAAATGGTTACCTGTTGACCAGGATTTTTTAGTGCTTTTAAACCCTCAATAACTGCCAACAACTCCATTCTGTTATTGGTAGTCATTCTAAATCCACCACTCAGCTCTTTTTCGTGTTTTCCAGAACGTAAAACTACGCCATATCCACCAGGACCTGGATTTCCACTTGCCGCACCATCTGTATAAATTTGTATCATAAACAATGCAAAGCTAGCTTTTTAAGCCATATATTTTAGTTATGTTGTTAAAGTGAATTAAAAATTTAAATACAAGCTATTGGTTTTTAATTATTTAAAATAATTTATGCTGAAAATTTTAAAAAAATTTGAATACATTATTAAAAATCGTACTTTTGTCACTCTGAAAAAACACGGTGGTTGTAGCTCAGTTGGTTAGAGTATTGGTTTGTGGTGCCGAGGGTCGTGGGTTCGAGCCCCATCAGCCACCCCAAGTTTTAAAAGGTCTTAGTAAATACTGAGGCCTTTTTTTGTTTTAAGCTATAAGCTAGTTACTTCGTTTTTGATGCTGTTTAAGTTGCTATCTCAAGAATTGGATAAGTTATAATTTTGATAGTTAAAGGTGTAATTTATTTAGAAGCTCTAAAAAACCTACCTACTTTTTTATGTGATTGCAAAGCCACAAAATCAGCAACTTTAATGGGTTTGGTTAAATATTCACATACCTGAGCGTAGGTGCTAGCTTTAGTTCTATCCGACTCGTTTATGGAAGAAGTAATCATAACTACATTAATATTTTCTTTAAATGAGCAGTCTTTTAAAATATCGAGTAATTCCCAACCACTCATGGTAGGCATGTTAATATCTAAAAGTAATAAAAAGCTATGGGTCTCTTTATGTTGCATGATGAATTCAAGTGCAAGCTCGGCACTTAAAAAATACTCTACTTGTGCTTTAATCCCGCTATTTTTAATCATTGTTCGATGAATAAAAAGGATAATGCTATCATCATCAATCACTAATATTTTTGAATTCATTGTCATTTAAATATCTCTATGGTCAGATTTTTCTATAATTTCTCTTATTTTAAGATCTAGTTCTTCTGTAGATTTTTCAATATGATCGATAATTGATTGTTCATTAATTTCGTTTTGTGCATCTTTATTTTTTAATAGGTATACTAAACCCATTAATTTAGCTAAAGGAGCTCTGATTATATGCGACTGAATCCAAGATATCTCTTGTAATTTTTTATTCTGCTGCTCTAAGGCATAAAAATAGGCAAGACGTTCGGTTATATCATTAGCCACAATTACTTTAGCCATTTTTCCTTTGAATAAAATTGAATTACTTTTAATTTCTACGTTTAATAGTTTTCCTTCTTTGTTCTGATGGATAAAAACTCCCTCATAAAAAAGTCCTCCAGCGGCGGCTGATTCATTTATGGCTTTTTCTAAATAAGGTACTTCTTCTATGGGTCTAATGTCTTTTATAGTCATGCTTAAAAATTCATTGTAACTATAGCCGTAGTGTTTAATAGCTGTTTGGTTTACATCTAAAAATCTGAGGGTTTCTGCATCGAAAACCCACATGGAGAGTGGGCTAAGATGAAATAAATCACTATACCGTTTTTCTGATTCCTTAAGTTCGAGTGCTGCTTGCTTAACTTTTAATTCTGCCTTTTTTCGCTCGTCAATATCCTGAAAACTACCATAAATACGTATACATTTACCATTAATCATTTCGGCCTGACCAATGGTGCGAATCCATTTTAAGTTTCCTTTAAATGTAACAATCTGTAATTCCTCGTCCCATGGCGTTCCATTTAACTTACACTCTTTTACCTTCTGAGTAATTATCTCTTTGTCTTTCCCTTCTTTAAAATGATGGATACCAGTTTCTAGAGTAGGTATAAAACCAGGTGTTGTTTCACGAATTTCGTGAGTAATATCAGACCAATGAACAGTACCACCAATCACATCAATTTCCCAGCTTCCTACTTTCCCCATACTGTTAGACTTGAGTAACAAGCCTGCAAGATTTTTCTCATCGGTAATGTCTTTTGCAACCGAAAAAACCAGCCCTTCTTCTACTAGTGCATTCGATGCCCAGGCCAACCACTTAATTCTTCCAGATTTGGTAAGGTAACGGTTCTCATAATAATAGGTTTCTGATTTATTTCGATATGCATGAAGTTGATCAATAAAATGCTTTTGATCATCAGGATGGATAAAAGTTGTAATGGGTTGTGCTAAGAATTCGTCTAAAGCGTATTCCAGCAAGCCACAAGCTGCTGGATTTATCTTTTTAAAATATCCTTCTAAATTTGAAATTGCAATAATATCGGGGGCAAACTTAAATAGTTGGTCAAGTTCTTGCTCTAATTGTTTACGCTTAATCTCTGCACCTAAATGCTGCCCAAAGTTTGCAGAAAGAACAGCTGA
>JAIELS010000107.1 GCA_019752795.1 Sphingobacteriaceae bacterium | reverse complement strand
GTACTACATTTTGTAGTGATATTACAGCTAAAAAAACAATTAATATTTTCTTTATCATCATGATAGTGAATTGAAATAATTTAAGGATTAAGCTATTAAATAGAAAATGGTGCACGCATTACAGGGTTAATTAATCTATTTGCACTTTCATCGTCAATGAATTCTTGTTTTACCGGGTCAAATTTGAGAGACCTACCTAATCTTAAGGCTACCAAACCTATATTAATGATATTACAAGAGCGATGTCCATTAACTTCGTTTAAGGCAAATTTCTCTCTTGTTTTAACCGAGGTTATAAAGTCTGTCATTTGTGGGGCAGGTTCTGGAAATGCAGCTAATTTCCTTTCTAAATCAGGGATGTCTGATTTGAAACCAGGGTATAGTTTTCCTTTTGGACCTTCAATATAAGGTACGTTGGTATCCTTTCCTTCTCCATCTAAAATAATCTGACAGCCATCTGCATAGGTATAGGTAATTCTTCTCCAAGTACCCACCGCATCAGTATGTTGTTGAGGTGCATCTATTTCAACAGAAATAGGACTGGTATCATCTTTTCCTAAGAAATACTGTATAGGATCGATGTAATGTTGACCCATATCACTTAAGCCACCACCATCATAATCCCAATATCCACGAAAAGTTTGATGTACTCTATGTTCGTTGTACGGTTTATATGGTGCTGGACCCAACCACTGATCGTAATCTAATTCTGAAGGAATAGGTTGAGGAGCTAAATTGTCTTTTCCTACCCAATAAAATTTCCAATCGTAACCCGTATGTTTACCCACAGTAACTTTTAAGGGCCAACCCAACAATCCGCTGTCTACTAGTTTTTTAATAGGCTTAACTGTGGTGCCCATACCATAGAAATTATCTTTAAACCTAAACCAGGTATTTAAGCGAAACATACTGCCATGTTTTTCCACAGCCTCCATTACGCGTTTTCCTTCGCCAATGGTATGTGTCATTGGTTTCTCGCACCAAATATCTTTACCCGCATTTGCGGCATCAACTGCCATTATACCGTGCCAATGCGGAGGAGTGGCAATATGCACAATGTCTACTTCAGGTAGTTTCAGTAAATCTTTATAATTGGAGAATGATTTGACGCCTTTATCTAACATTGTTTGTGCTATTGATAAATGTCTAGTATCCACATCACAAATAGCCACAACCTGTGTACCATCATATTCGAAGTGTCCTCTGCCCATTGCACCAACACCAATTACTGCTTTGGTAAGTCTATCGCTAGGGGCAATAAAGCCTGTTCCTCCTAACACATAACGTGGCAAAATGGTAAAACTAGCAATGCCTATTGCAGCTTTTTTAATAAAATCTCTTCTATTTTCTTGTAGTTTTGGTTTTTTTGGTTCCATTTCGGGTTTTGATGAATAGTATATTAGCCTTAAATTGATTATTTTCAATTATAAATCATCTTTTAATCTTTAAAGCTAAATTCGGTTGATTTAATTGATGGAATATAAATAGATTTTTCATAAAAGTTGATGTAACTTTTATTTTTTAGAAAAAATAAAGATGAAATTGCAGAACAATTAGCGCATATCAAGATTAAAAATTTAACAGTTGCTTTTGATAATTTGCTTCCTGTTGTTATAAATGGTGTTAAAACTACTACATCTAAAAATATTTCTGATAACATTTTTTACTGTTTTAAATTGATAGCTCAATTGTATTGTGATTAATACACTAATTAAAGATTAATCAGGGTAAATGACTTAACTTTATTTCACCAAAACTTACCCTATTTTAACTTTATGGATAAGCAATTAAAAAAAATAACATATTTGTTTATTGTTGTTAATCGAAAATTAAAAATATAAAATGATGAAAAATTTAATGTTAAAATTATCCATGTTCAGTGTTTGTATTTTAGCTGCCATTAGTTTAAAAGCTCAAAATCAAACTATTGTAAAAAAATATACTCGTGCTGATACACTTCGTGGTACTTTAACAAAAGAAAGAACTTGGTGGGACGTACAGCGATATGAAATTTCTTTTGCACCAGATTATATGGATAAAAGTATAGCTGGGTCTAACGAAATTGCCTATAAGGTTGTGAAACCAAATAATGGTAGTGTAAAAATGCAGATTGATTTGCAAGAGCCATTGATAATTGATAGCGTACTGTATAATGGTAAAAGTAAATTGAAGTTTACTAAGAATGAAAGTGTTTGGTTAATCACTGTACCTGCACAAAAAATGGCGGCATTAAATCGAGTAAAAATTTTTTATCAAGGAAAAGTTCATCAAGCTAAAAGAGCACCATGGGATGGGGGTTTTATTTTTACGCAAGACTCGTTAAAAAGACCATGGATGACAGTTGCTTGTCAGGGTTTAGGAGCTTCGGTTTGGTATCCAAATAAAGACCACCAAAGTGATGAGCCAGATAAAGGTGCATCTTTAACAATGACGGTTCCTGATACGCTTGTTGCAGTGGGAAATGGTAGACTAGTTTATAAAAAACAGAATAATAACCGAACAGCAACTTATAAATACAATGTAACTAATCCAATTAGTAACTATTGTATTATTCCGTACATAGGTAAATATGTAAATTTTAAAGAAGTATATAAAGGAGAAAAAGGACCTTTAGATTTAAATTATTGGGTATTAGATTATAATTTAAATAAAGCGAAAAACTTTATGCCAGATCAAGTTCATAAAATGTTTAAGGCTTTAGAGTATTGGTTCGGACCATATCCATTTTATGAAGATGGTTACCAGTTGATAGATGCTTCGCATACTGGGATGGAGCACCAATCTGCGGTATCTTATGGCAACAAATATAAATTTGGTTACGGTGGTAGGGATGCTTCTGGTAGTGGTTGGGGTATGAAATGGGATTTTATTATTATTCACGAAAGTGGACATGAATGGTTTGGCAATAATATTACTACTAAAGATTTGGCAGATATGTGGGTACATGAAGGTTTTACTAATTACAGCGAAACTTTATTCGTAGATTATCATTTTGGAGAAACTGCCGGGAACGAATATAATTACGGTATTAGAAAAGGAATTAGAAATGATCAACCAATTATTCCGGCCTATAATGTAAATGCACAAGGTAGTGGTGATATGTACCCAAAAGGAGGTAATTTATTGCATAGTATTAGGCATGGTATAAATAATGATGAATTATTTAGAAGTATTTTAAGAGGGTTAAATGCTAAATTTTACCATCAAACTGTAACTACGGCGCAAGTAGAGAATTATATATCTACAATGGCTAATTTTAATTATAGCAAAGTATTTGATCAATATTTACGTACTACAAAAATCCCGACTTTTAATTATTACATCGCAGATGGTAAATTGTATTATCAATATAAAAATTGTGTTGAGGGTTTTAATTTGCCGCTATCCTTAAAAGGAAATAATCAAGTTTTAAAGATTGTACCTAACACAGCTTTGCAAAGTATAGTGCTAAAACCTGGTCAAGAGCAATTTTTTACTAAAGATGCAATTGAAAAAATGTATTATATTAAAGTACAAGAAGGAAAATTATAATTTAGATTACGAAGAATTTTATTAATTTAATTATCGAGCTAACTCCATGTCAATCATTGGGTAAGTTGATAGATTTTGTATAAGTTTCAATTTGTTAGTAATAATATTTGAACTTTAATCTAAATAATAGAATATTAGTAAAATCAATAGTTAAAATAATGGAAGATTTAAAAGCATTAAGCCAAGTTGCAGAATTTCATCAAACATTTAAGCACCCAATATTAGTAGAGGCAACAATTCCTACTAAAGAAAGATGTCAGTTGCGAATTGATTTAATAGCTGAAGAGTTAAAAGAATTGCAAGAGGCGGTAGACGATAATAACATGGTTGAAATTGCAGATGCACTTTGTGATTTACAATATGTATTGGCTGGTGCTGTATTAGAATTCGGGCTAGGGGAGCGATTTAAAACTTTGTTTGATGAAGTTCACCGATCTAATATGAGTAAAGCTTGTAAAACCATCGAGGAGGCCCAGGAAACAATTCAATTTTATAAAACAAATAACAATGTAAATGCGTATTATAAAGAGATAGACTCTTTGTTCTTGGTTTATAGAGAAGGAGATCATAAAACTTTAAAATCAGTTAATTATTCGCCTGCTGATTTAGGGGGATTGTTGAAGTAAAATTAATTTTAGATAGTAATAAAATATGTTAGTAGTAAATAGTTATGCGGAATTTGTAACGCACTTAGGTAAAGAATTAGG
>JAIELS010000139.1 GCA_019752795.1 Sphingobacteriaceae bacterium | reverse complement strand
ATTATGAATATGAGAAGTATAATTGTTTCTTTTTTCATGTTTTTAAAACTGTTTGATAAATTGCATTGATACTAGGAATAAACAATTTTCATTCTTTTTTCATTTTATCTTTTCCCTGCTCTTTTTTCTAATTCTTCAATTGGCATATTCATCATTCTGCCAATTGGAGTTTTTCCTCTGTAAGTAATTACTTTTAGAACTTTAGCATCAATAGGTGGTACTAATGGCGTTGTATATTTTGGATAAAAATGATCTGGAAAAGAATTATCAAAACTATAATACATATCTAAACCTTCTACTTCTGTACTTAAACTAATAGCCAAATTTCTATCTGCACTGCGTTTTACATTAAAAATCGGATCGTATACACTTGGCGCATATTTGGTTTCTGCTATGTCTAAACGTTTAAAGTGTTGTTCGGTACGGGTAAAAAAGTTAGTCCAGTTTTTTTTCTCTTTGGGGCTCCAAACAGATTCTGCAATAGCAAAACCACGTGGCCAAGTCATATATTCAGCCTGACGGATATTAAAAACTTGTTCTGTCCATAAATTTGCTTGTGCACCTTTAATAAATTTTGCATTTGCACCTTCTGGTACTGGATCAAATTCGTAAGATTTACTTAAACGCAAAGAAGCATAAACTTTAGGTTCGGTAATCGCATCTGCCTGCATATAATCGATATAGGCGTATTGTGTTGGTGTCATTACAACTTCATGACCAGCATTTGCAGCATCTAAGCCATGCTGCATGTTGCGCCAGCTCATTACCGCAGCACTTTGCGAAACCCCACCTTCCAAAACTTCATCCCAAGCCATAAACTTTTTACCTTTAGATACGATAATTTGTTCCACTCTTTTTTCGAAGTAAGCTTGTACATCTGGAATAGTTTTTAAACCTTCACGTTTCATTAGTTCTTTAACCTGATCATTTTTCTCCCAGAAATTACGTGCAACTTCGTCACCACCAACGTGTATATATTGAAAAGGGAAAAGTTTAGCAATTTGAGAAAAAACGGTATCTAAGAAAACGTAAACTTTTTCATTTGCCGGACAAAGTGTATTATCAACTAAACCTAAGGGTGGCGCACCTCGGCTCCAATCCATAATTTTCTCGCCACTGCGAACTTTATAGTTTACGGCATCTGGTGTGCAAGAGAGTTCGGGATAAGAGGCGATTGCAGCTAAACTATGACCTGGAACATCAATCTCGGGCATAATATCAACAAAGCGATCTTTTGCATAAGCTACTAATTCCTTAATATCTTCTTGTGTGTAGAAACCACCATAATTACGTGGTTCATCCGCTTTAGGTGGGATAAAATCTCCAAAAGTACCAATTCGTTTTACATTCCAAGCGCCAACTTCAGTTAGTTTTGGTAATCCTTTAATTTCAATTCTCCAACCTTCATCATCAGCTAAATGAAGATGAAGAATGTTGTATTTATAGCGAACCATCGCATCAATGTATTGTTTTACTTCTGCTTTGGTAAAGAAATGTCTGGCAACATCAAACATCAAACCACGCCATCCTAAACGTGGGTAGTCAGTTACATCTACACACGGAGCAGTCCATTTAATGTTTTTTACTTCTTCTTTACTCTCTATTTCTTTTGGTAATAACTGAACGAGTGTTTGTACACCATAAAATAAACCCGCAGGCTTGTTTGCTCTAATTACTACTTGTTTTACACCAACAGTAAGATGATATCCTTCGTTTCCTAAAGTTGTGTCTTCCTCCTCATTTATAATTAATTTTATCGTAGGGTTTGCAACAGGTGGGTTTACCACATTTACATCATATCCCGTTGGTATAGATAAACGCTCTTTTAAAAAAGCTACGGTTTGTTTTAGCTCTGGCGATTTACCAACTTGAATGGTAATGATATGCGGCAATATAAAATGTCCTGTTTGTTTAACTAATCTTACAGGCTCTGGAATAATAGCAATTTCATTTGATGAGATACTTTCGCTATTTGCAAAAGTTTCAGTAATGCCTTCAATAGTTTGAGCAGAAATGTTAAGTGCGAAAAATAAAAATGGTAATATGCGTAAGATATATTTCATCAAAAAGTAAATTGGTTAAAAATGATGTTGCAATTTATTAAATTCTTTTGTCATTCCGACTTTGTAGAAATCTGTAAACATGAAATGACTAAATAGCTTCTTCGCTGCGCTCTGAATGACAATGTTTACTTCAAAGCATCTAAAACTTTAAATAATTTTTTGCTAATTCCAGCGCCATTGTAATTGTTAATGTTAATTACAGCGATATATTTATTGCCAGATTTGTCTGTATAATATCCAGCATAGGCAGAAACATCATTAATACTTCCACTTTTTAATTTCATACCATTGTTTACTGGAAATGAGTTATAATAGGGTGCAAACCAATCTTCTTTTTGTGCTTGAAATAAAATATTTGCCATTGCAGAAGTCGTTACCCTTGTTCCAGGAGACAGACCACTACCATCTAAAATATTTAATGCGTTTTTATCTATTCCTTTTGTATTCCAATAATTAATTTCTGCGTTAGCGCCGTTTCTGGTACTAGCTGTTTTACCTAATTTCCAAGCTATTGTTTTTAATAATTGCTCTCCATAAAGGTTAATACTTTTCTGATTAAACCAATATATAATTTCACTTAAATCTGGCGAACTAATTGTTGCCAACTTAGCTGTAACCGATGGAACTGTGCGACCATCCAAACCTAATCTTCTGGCAGTACTTGCTTCTTTAATAACAGCAATATTTAATCGAGATAAAGTATCTTGTAAACGATAAGCAGCATCGTAAGCAGGATCTGGCAAAGACAATGAAACACCAGGTTTACTTATACCTATTCCCCAAGTGCCACGTAAATAGGCTACATCACCATAAGGAGGTAAAAATCCATAAGTATTGTCGCCTGACCCTGTAACGCCTGTTTTAAGCTCATTAATTAATTTTATATACGGTATAGCTGGAACAGTTTTTTGAATCATCACTTCAGCCCCAGTGTTGTTGCCAGGTTTTAGTTTAACATCAAATTGATTTTCTCTCCAATTAAGTGTTGATGTACCTGCGCCATAATAGTTGCCCATATCTTGCCAAATCCAACCTTCGGGCACAGATTGCGTACCAAATAAACTATCATCTCCAATTACTGCACCATTAATTTTTTTAATACCAGCATCTTTAATTGCGCTTACCCAATTTGTTAGAATTACATTTTCCTTAGTTTGTTCATAACGCCAAGAGCCTAAAGTTGGATCTCCGCCTCCAAGGATAATCAAATCACCTTCTAACGTTCCGTTTGCTGTTATTTTTCCGCTGTAAGCTAAAGTAGTTTGGTATTTAAAATCTTTACCCAAAACGCTATATGCAGTTGCAGATGTTATCGTTTTTAAAGTTGATGCTGTAGCTAATCCTATGTTTTCATTATGAGCAAAAATGGTATTACCAGTTTGGGCATCTAGTATGCAAAGCGATGTAATGGCATATTTTGCTTGTTGATCATTTACTAAAGCTTGATAAGCTTGCTTTATTTTCTCTACAGGAAATTGGGCTTTTAAAAATACGGGTAAGGCAAGTAATAAAAAGAAGATAGATTTTTTCATTTAAAATAATTTAATAAGCATTAAAAAAGTGATACGTAAAATGCATCACTTTTAACATTTATCTAAGATATAAACTTAGAATTTAATTTTTTATTACACTAACTCTTTTCTTACCAAGTACTCGGCAATTTGTACTGCATTTGTAGCAGCTCCTTTACGCAAGTTATCAGCAACAATCCACATGTTTAAAGTATTTGGCATTGATTCGTCTCTTCTAATACGACCTACAAAAACCTCATCTTTTTCATGGGCATCCTTTGGCATTGGATATTTTAAATTAGCAATATCATCAATCACAATAATCCCTTCAGTTTGGTCTAATAAAGCAGTTACTTCAGTTACATCAAACTCATTCTCAAATTCGATATTTACGGATTCAGAGTGCCCACCCATTACTGGAATACGAACTGTTGTAGTTGTTAAACGAATACTATCGTCGCCCATAATTTTACGGGTTTCGTTAATCATTTTCATTTCCTCTTTGGTGTAGCCATTTTCTGTAAATACATCAATTTGAGGGATAACATTTAAATCAATTTGATAAGGATAAGCCATTTCACCATCATAAACGCCCTTACGCTCATTCATCATTTGCTCAACAGCTTTAACTCCTGTTCCAGTTACGGATTGGTAAGTAGAAACAACCACTCT
>JAIELS010000097.1 GCA_019752795.1 Sphingobacteriaceae bacterium | reverse complement strand
GAGTAGCATTAATGAAAATACTGGACTAAACGGAAAAGAGTTAGAAAATTTTATGGTTAATTATCGCCCTGATTATGACAAGGCTAAAAATTGGACAGTTTATGATGCCACAAAGTGGATTAAGGATTCATACAAGAAGTATTCAGATACAGTAAAGAAAACAATTAAATAGCCAAAGATTCACACGCTTTTTCTGCAGCTAATTTTTCTGCATTTTTCTTGTTATAATCTCTACCAATACCGTGATTTTCTCCATCGATAATGGCATGAACGGTAAATAGCTTAACGCTTTCGCCTTCATCATTTCCAACCATATCAAAAGAAACATCTTTACCATGTCTCTGGCACCATTCTATCAATTTACTTTTAAAATTCGTTTCCGTCATTTCCAAAGTATGGATATCAATGTATGGTTTTACGATACGTTTAAGCAGAAAATTTTTGGTAAAATTGTAGCCTTTGTCTAGGTAAACTGCACCAATTAAGGCTTCAAAGGCATCACCAAGCATAGAATGATGCTTGGTTTGTACATTAACAGTCTTTTGATCAAAGGTAATTAATTGATCAAAGCCCATTTTTTTAGCTAGCTGATTTAAATTTACTCTATTTACAATTTTAGAGCGCATTTCTGTTAAAAAGCCTTCTTCTTTGTAAGGATAGCTCTTAAAAAGTAGTTCAGCGATTACGGAGCCTAAAATGGCATCGCCTAAAAACTCTAAACGCTCGTTGCTGCTTCTACTTCCGTTCTTTAAAACTTTGGCAACAGAACGATGCCTAAAAGCCATTTTATACAGTACAACATTTCCAGGAACAAAGCCTAAAATGTTCTTCAATTTTTTTACAAACTCTTTGTCCGTAGAAAAATGAAGTTTATATAGATTTAATAATGGCATTAAAATTTTCGACAAAAAATTAAGGTCTAAAAATGTATAAAATAGCTATACAATCAAATATCAACAAAGATAGTTTTGTAGCTTATTCCTCGTATTTTTTGAAAATAACAGATGCATTATGCCCACCAAAACCAAAAGTATTACTTTGAGCAGCACGAATTAAACGTTTTTGCGCCTTATTAAATGTAAAATTTAATTTTGGATCAAACTCAGGATCGTCTGTAAAGTGATTAATTGTTGGTGGAACAATGTCATTTTTTACTGCTAAAATTGTCGCAATAGCTTCAATAGCTCCTGCTGCTCCTAGCAAATGACCTGTCATCGATTTAGTAGAACTGATATTCAATCTATAGGCATCTTCTCCAAATAAATCTACAATCGCTCTGCTTTCACTAACATCACCAAGTGGTGTAGATGTTCCATGCACATTGATATAATCGATGTCTGCAGTGGTCATCTTAGCATCTCTTAATGCGTTAGCCATTACTAATTTTGCACCCAAACCTTGTGGGTGTGGAGCTGTGATGTGATTAGCGTCAGCACTCATACCGCCACCTACAATTTCAGCATAGATTTTGGCGCCACGTGCTTTTGCATGTTCTAATTCTTCTAAAATAATAGTTCCTGCGCCTTCTCCAGCTACAAATCCCTCACGGTCTTTGTCAAATGGTCGAGATGCGGTTTTAGGGTCGTCATTTCTTGTAGAAAGCGCATGCATTGCATTAAAACCACCAATTCCAGCTTCGTTAATGATTGCTTCAGAACCACCACTAATGATGATATCGGCTATGTCCAAACGGATATAGTTGAAGGCATCAATCATCGCGTTAGTTGCAGACGCACATGCTGAAACAGTTGAAAAGTTAGGTCCACGTAATCCGTATTTCATAGAAATGTGACCAGGAGCAATGTCAATAATTACTTTTGGAATAAAGAAAGGATTGATACGAGGTGTACCATCGCCTAAAAAGAAATTTTTCATTTCTTCTTGGAATGTTTTAAAACCACCAATACCAGAACCCCAAATCACACCAACACGGTTAGTGTCTATCTTTTCCCAATCGTAACCACCATCTTTTACAGCTTCTGCTGTAGCTACCAAGGCATATTGCACAAATGGATCTAACTTACGAGCTTCTTTTTTATCCAAATGATCCTCTGGATTAAAGTTTTTTAACTCGCATGCAAATTTAGTTTTGAACTTTTCTGTGTCAAAACCAGTAATAGGCCCAGCACCACTCACCCCATTAAGTAAACCATCCCAAAATTCTTGGGTGGTATTACCAATTGGAGTGAGTGCGCCTAAACCTGTAACAACTACTCTTTTCAATTCCATTTATACGTATTATACGGAAAGTGTTTTTTTACTTAACGTTTTTTTCTAAATAAGCAACAGCTTGACCAACAGTACCGATAGTTTCAGCCTGATCATCAGGAATGGCAACATTGAATTCTTTTTCAAATTCCATAATCAACTCTACAGTATCCAAAGAATCTGCACCTAAGTCGTTTGTGAAAGACGCTTCTGGCGTAACTTCACTTTCATCAACACCTAGTTTTTCTACGATAATAGCCTTAACTCTTGAAGCAATATCAGACATAATTTTATAATTTAATGGTTAAATAATTCTGTGCAAAGAAAAAATAAAAATCCAACAATTTCAAATGTTTTTATTTCTCTAACAATTTTAATGTTTTTATTTCAAACTTAATGTAAAATTAGTTTTATAATTTCGTAATTCTAAAAAAATCTTTACGTTTTGAATAAAACCTACTTAAAACTATCTCTAGACCTTGATTTTGTTTTAATTGCAGTAACCGCTTCAGTTAAGGATTATGTGTTTTGTCATAGGATAAATAATTATCTGTCTTTTGAGTTCGAAAGGACTGATGATCATGAGGTTTACCATAATATTGATGAGGATCCACTCGCATTTTCTAGGTACTATTACTACGTAGAACAAGGAGAAATAGAATATTATTTGGTTAACAATAGAAATCCTGAGGGTTTTTTAATTCCTGAAATGAATAAAGTAGATTTTTTTATTATCATTCATCAATATATAGACGATGAGGATCTCAATTTTATACTCACTAGGCTTAATAAACTGCCTGATATACAGGTTGCTGCAAAAATTAATCCTGTAAAATTAAAGTCGAAAGAAAATTTGATAATGTAAATTTTACACTGTTCGTGTATAAAATACACTATATTTGAATCTAAATAAATTTAAAAAAGATAATTAATCAGATAAAACAGGCTAATTTTTACAAATTTCTGTTTTATCAATCATAAAATACAATAAATGAAACCTTTTCATTCTAGAACAAAAATTGTAGCCACTTTAGGACCTGCATCTGCCAAACCAGACGTTTTATATAGCATGTTTAACGCAGGTTTAGATGTTTGCCGTCTTAATTTTTCTCATGGCTCTCAGGCAGATCATCAAGAAGTACTCGATACAATTCGCAGTATTAATAAAAAATATAAATATAATGTTGGCATATTAGCAGATTTACAAGGTCCTAAAATTAGAATAGGAACTGTAAAAGATGGTGGTATTCAATTAGTTAATGGTAAAAAAACTGTAATTACTACCAAAGAATGCGTTGGTAACGAAGAGCGTATTTATATTACCTACGAAAATTTTCCGCAAGATGTAAAAGCTGGCGAAATTATTCTTTTAGACGATGGTAAGCTTCAAATGCGTGTAATCGAAACTAATTATAAAGACGAAGTTGTTTGTGAAGTTGTGCATGGTGGTATTTTAACATCAAGAAAGGGAGTAAACCTCCCAAATACTAAAGTTTCTATTCCATCATTAACTGTTGAAGATCGTAAAAATTTAGAATTTGTATTAGAAAATAACGTAGAATGGATTGGTTTATCTTTTGTACGTAATGCGGAAGATATAATTGAACTGAAAGATATTATCAAAGCAAGAGGTAAAACAGCTAGGGTAGTTGCTAAAATTGAAAAACCAGAGGCAATAGAGAATATTGATGAAATTATTGCGGTTTCTGACGCTATTATGGTTGCTAGAGGTGATTTGGGTGTGGAGATGCCAATGGAAGAGGTGCCATTGTTGCAGAAAATGATTGTTCAAAAATGTAGAGCTGCTTCTAAACCAGTAATTATTGCTACTCAGATGTTAGAAAGTATGATTACTACGCCTCGCCCTACACGTGCAGAGGTTAATGATGTTGCGAACTCTGTGCTTGATGGTGCTGATGCAGTGATGTTAAGTGGAGAAACTTCGGTTGGAGAATTTCCATTAATTGTGATTGAAACCATGCAGAAAATCATCTCTAATATAGAAGACAATAGTTATCCTTTTCATCCAGAGAAGCTTTTAATT
>JAIELS010000218.1 GCA_019752795.1 Sphingobacteriaceae bacterium | reverse complement strand
GGTTACTCAAATAAAAATGGAGTAAATTATGTAATCAAATTTGATGCGCAAAAGCAAAAAAATATTTTGGCGAGTATTGATCAGCTTTGGAAAAGACATTATCCAACTTATCCATTAACCTATACTTTTATTAATGATGATTTAGCGAAGGTTTTAATTGCTCATCAGCGCTTTAAAAAGATGCTTGAATTATTCTCTTTTTTGTCTATTTCCCTTTCATTAATTGGTTTGTTTTCCCTAGCTGCTTTCTTAACCAAGCAACGCACTAAAGAAATAGCAATCCGTAAAATATTAGGCGCAGATAATAGGGAGATTTTCATCTTACTGAATAAAGGATATATTGGTTTAATGTTAATTGCAAATGTGGTATCCTGGCCATTGATTTATATTGCTACTGATTATTGGTTAAAAGGTTTTGCTTATCGAATAGATGTACCAGTTTTACCGTTTGTATTTGCTTTTATAGTTTCGATAATTATCACCATTATTACAGTAAGTATTCAGGTGAAAAATGCAGTTAAAGCAAACCCCATTAATGCCTTGAAATACGAATAGCCTGAGAGTAAAGATTCAAAATCTTGATATAAACGACTAAACCCAACATTCACACAAAAAATATTTGTAAATTCGAGCATTAAAAAATGCAATATGAATCATTGGTTAGTAAAAAGCGAACCGTTTAAATACAGTTGGGAAAAATTTAATAAAGATGGACGTACGTTTTGGGATGGCGTTCGTAATTATCAAGCCCGTAATAACCTCAGAGAAATGAAAGAAGGCGATTTAGTGCTTTTTTATCATAGCAATGAAGGTAAAAATGTAGTTGGTATAGCTAAAGTGGTTAAAGAAGCTTATCAAGATCCCACAACAGACGATACCAATTGGGTTGTAGTAGATTTAGTGCCTGTTCAATCTTTAGATAAACCAGTTACTTTAGAACAAATAAAAGCTGAAGAAAGCCTAAAAGATATTTCATTGGTTAGACAAGGTCGTTTATCTGTTATGCCTTTAAAAGCTACAGAGTTTGATAAAATATTAGAAATGGGTAGTTAATGTATCGAATACAAAACTATTTTTTTGTTCTTTTAATATGCTGTGCTACCTCAAGCTTTGCTCAATATGATAAATATGTTGTTAAAGTAAAACTCGATTCTGATAAAAAGGTACGAGGTAAATTACTAAATGTTTCCTCAGAAGGAATTACAATAGAAGACTATAAAGGAAATTCTCATCATTTTATTCCACAGATTATTCACAAAATAAAAGTTAAGAAAAAAGGATTAACAGTTCTTGGAGGTCTGGGAATTGGTGCAGGTGTAGGATTTATCACTTCAAATAGAGTTTTTAAAGATGTTCATAGTGGAAGTGAGAGAATAGTTGGAGGATTTCTTGTTGTAAGTGCAGGTATGTTAGCTGGTTCAATTACTGGTTTAATTGTTGAAACCATTAACACTAAGCTAATTTTACATATAAATAAAGATACCTTGAAGTTTGAAAAAGAATATGAGAAACTTGAAAAATATTCGAAAGTGTATGATCATAACTAACCTTATACGGAATTTGTATTTATCGGTTTAACATTTTTCTTGCTGGTCATCAAGCCAAATGTCATTACTAAACTTGTGCCTAAAACAACCATAAATAAGAATGCTGTACTAATCTCAGGAAGCCTCATGTTTTCTGGCAAATTATAGTAAAGTAAAATACTAATTAGCCCTCTCGGACTTACAAAACCTTCTGGCAATATGTGCTCTTTCTTAAATATAGCTAAATAAGTAAAGCGAATAATATAAATGCTGATTAATATCAAAAGACCATTTATAATTAGATAAAAATCATTTAATTCATAAATATTCATTGTAAAACCAAAAATTACAAAGAAAAACGTACGAATAATAAATGCACTTTCTGCAGATAATTGATGTAGTTGTTTTAAATCTGTTGAGAGGTTTTTATAAATGAAAATGGTTTTAAACCAGGCATAATTAATTGTATCGGCATTGTTTAAAAATAAACCAAAAGCCAATATTAAAATTAACGATGATAGGTGATAAGATTGCCCTAAAGCGTATACTAAAATTAGGATAGAAATGATTAAAAAGAACTTAATATGATGCGAAATTCTACCCATAATGTAAAGTAAAAATGCACAAGCAATTACCGAAAGTACAATAATAATAGTAGTGCTTAAAGCTAAACTAGTAAATGAGCTGAAAGAAATTTGAGCATTGGAAATTGTAAAATTGAATAGAATAATTCCTAAAATATCTGAAAAAGAACTTTCGTAAATGATAAATTCCCTTGTTTTTTGATTTAAGGCGGATACAGAAGGTATAGCTATTGCAGAGCTGATTACACTGAAAGGTATTGCATTAACAAAGCATAAGTATAAGTCTTTTTCAGTTATTAAGTAGATAATCCCTGTAATTGCAATTACCGATAATAATAAAATAGAAATCGCAGCTAAAAAGGCCCCTTTAATTAGCTTGTTTTTTTTCTTATCGTATTTTAAATCTAAAGATCCTTCAAATACAATAAGTATTAACCCAACTGTACCTAAAGCTGGTAAAATGCGTAAAAAGTCGAATGTTTTTATATTGAGTTTGTCAACCAATAGGTGTAAACCAATGCCCAGAAGTAACAATAAAAGAACTGAAGGTAACTTTGTTTTGTTGGCTACAAGGTCAAATAGATACGAGAATATAACCAACCCGCTTAAAATAATTAAAGTTGTGTAGGTTGTCATCTCTCTTTTTATTTAGGTTTTAATCTTTAAAAAATAGAGCTTTTAGCTCACTTGCATCATTAGGTTTCATTTTTCCACCTAAAATTAAGCGCAATTGTCTACGTCTTAAAGCACCATTAAATAGCTCAATTTCATCTTCTGTTTCTGGTTTTAATTCAGGAACAGGTATTGTTCTTCCGCTTTGGTCTACTGCAACAAAAGTATAATAAGCTTCATTAGATTTAGCTCTAGTTCCCGAAGGGATGTTTTCTGCCCAAACATCTAAGCGAACTTCTACAGAAGTGTTAAAAGAGCGAGTAACTTTAGCTTCAATTGTAATTACATCACCTAATTTAATTGGTTGTTTAAATGAAACATTGTCTACAGATGCAGTAACAACAATTCTATTGCAATGTTTTTGTGCAGAAATAGCAGCAGCAATATCCATCCAATGTAATAAACGACCACCCATTAAATTATTTAAAGTATTGGTGTCATTTGGTAAAACCAATTCATTCATTATTGTAAAAGAATTTTTCGGGCTTTTAGCTTTTATACTCATAATGGCGCAAAAGTAAGTAAAAAACACCATTTTTTGATTTATAATTTTGGTAAAGCAGGGTTTTCGGCCTTAATTAAAGTTATTCTTGCTATTCATTTCGATTTTTTTTTAAGCGTTTTATATTTAAATAAAGCAGTTGATTTTCAAAAAGTATTTTCGCTCCTGTAAGATTTATAAAATAAATTCGGCAAAATTATTAGAGAGCAAAAACCTATCAGATTGCTAAACATAACAATATGTTTTAATGTTATATCAATATTAAAAAGACAAGCATATATGCAAAATCAAACGTTAATTCAATATTTTCATTGGTATTACAATGAGCCAGATAACTTATGGACAAAAGCTGCTAAAGAAGCTAAAAATCTTAAAGAATTAGGTTTTACTGGCGTTTGGTTTCCACCTGCGTATAAAGGAAGTGCTGGCGGTTATTCTGTAGGTTATGACCCGTATGACTTATTTGATTTAGGCGAATTTAATCAAAAAAATAGTATCAATACTAAATACGGGAATAAAAGAGAATATCTAAAAGCAATAGATGTTTTACATCAAAACGATATGATGGTAATTGCGGATACAGTTTTCAATCACAAAGCAGGTGGAGATGAATTAGAGAAAATAAACGTAAGAACAGTTAATGAAGAAAATAGAAATGAATTTACTTCAGCTGTACAAGAAATTGAAGCCTGGACAAGATTCACTTTTCCAGGAAGGAAAGGAGCATACTCTGAATTTATATGGGATTATCAGTGCTTTAGCGGAGTAGATTGGGCTGAAAATTTAAAAGAGACAGCAATATTTGCCATACAAAATGAATATGGAGAAGGTTGGGAGAAAGTGCCATCTACTGAAGAAGGGAATTATGATTATTTAATGTTTAACGATATCGATTTTAGAAATCTAGCAGTTAGAGAAGAATTAAAACGTTGGGGTAAATGGTATTTTGAAAATACAAACGTAGATGGATTTAGACTAGATGCAGTAAAACATAT
>JAIELS010000083.1 GCA_019752795.1 Sphingobacteriaceae bacterium | reverse complement strand
ACTAGAATACCTACAAAAATATCATGCTTTGGCATTTTATTAATGATTTTAAAACTTGCCCACTCGAACGTTCCAATGGCCACCATGATCATTACACCTACCAATGCCGCCATAGGAAGTTTACCGATTACTGGTGCACCAACTAGAATAATAATTAATATTGTAATAGCTGCCACAATACCAGATAAGCGAGCTCTAGAGCCTGCAGAAAGATTAACCAAAGTTTGTGCAATCATAGGGCAGCCACCCATTCCGAAGAAAAATCCATTTAAAATATTAGCACTTCCTTGTGCTATACATTCCCTATTTCCATTTCCTTTAGTAGCCGTAATTTCATCTACCAGATTTAAGGTTAATAATCCCTCGGTTAAACCAACAGATGCCATAATTAATGCATAAGGGAAAATGATTTTTAAAGCCTCAAAATTGAAAGGAATATTTGGCACATGAAATGGCGGAAATCCGCCAGCAACTGATGCAATATCACTAACTGTTTTGGTATGAATTCCGAAACCCATCACAATGGCAAATACAACAATAATAGCCACCAGCGATGCAGGAATTTTCTTGGTTATTTTAGGAAAACCAATAACAATGGCTATGGTTAATACAACCAAAGCTAACATAATGTATAGCGCTGAGCCAGACATCCACGTCTCCGTTGCTTGTATTTTAAACTGGCTAATCTGCGACATAAAAATGATTATTGCCAAACCATTTACAAACCCAAACATTACAGGTTGTGGCACCAGCCTTATAAATTTACCGAACTTAAAAACACCCACTAAAATCTGAATAATGCCTGCTAATGCAACCGCTGCAAAAACATATTCAATCCCATTCGATTTCATCAGCGCAATTAGCACGATTACTGTTGCTCCTGCCCCACCAGAAACCAAACCTGGTCTACCACCAAAAATGGCAGTAACTAAGCCCATTATAAAAGCGGCGTATAACCCAGCTAATGGCGGAAAACCAGCTAAAATAGCAAATGAAAGTGATTCAGGAATCATTGTCATCGCAACTGTTAATCCAGCTAATATTTCTGTTTTATAATTTACTTTTTGAGTAAAATCGAATAAGTTGAAAGTTAATTTCATCTTTTTAAGTATTAAAAATTAAGGAATGACAGCGAAATATGGCCGTACAAAAACTAACCAAATGAATTTTTTAGTTGACCTTAAAATTTAATCAAGGTGGTGTAACCTGAGAAGATGAACAATTGATGATTTGCATTGTATGGCAAAAGTAGTAAAAATATTAATCAGCAAGGAGTATTAACTTTTCGATGCAAAATATCTTTTTCTAAACCAAAAAGCTACATTAACCAACGCAATTAAGGCAGGCACCTCTACCAACGGACCAATTACACCTGCAAATGCTTGTCCGGAGTTAATGCCAAAAACCCCAATGGCAACCGCTATTGCCAATTCGAAATTGTTACCCGTAGCTGTAAAAGCTATCGCTGTGCTTTTTGAGTAGTCTGCCCCAAAATATCGCCCTGCGAAAAAACTTAGCACAAACATTACTGCAAAATAAATAACCAAAGGGATGGCAAGCCGCACTACATCCATCGGGATTTGAACAATCAATTCTCCTTTTAGACTAAACATAATTACTATGGTAAATAACAAGGCAATTAATGTAATGGGCGAAATAAATGGAACAAATTTGGCGTTGAACCATTCTTCACCTTTTAGTTTAATTAATACCACACGACTAACAATACCCATTGCAAATGGAATGCCTAAATAAATTCCTACACTTTCGGCAATTTGTCCAATCGATACATCAACAGCCAATCCTTTTAGTCCAAAAACTGGCGGCAAAACGGTAATAAAAAGGTAGGCAAAAACACTGTAAAATAATACCTGAAAAATGCTATTTAAAGCAATTAAACCTGCTGCGTATTCTCTGTTACCTTCTGCCAATTCATTCCAAACTACTACCATTGCAATGCATCGAGCTAATCCGATTAAAATTAAACCCACCATATACTCAGGGTAATCTCGCAAAAATGTAATGGCCAAAAAGAACATTAAAATTGGTCCAACCATCCAGTTTAAAACCAATGAAGTAGTTATTATTTTGGTATCTTTAAATACCTGCCCTAGGTTTTCGTATTTCACCTTTGCCAAAGGTGGATACATCATTAAAATTAATCCGATTGCTAAAGGAATATTTGTCGTTCCGCTTGAAAAAGAATTGATAAAGGTAGCCGATAATGGAAAAAAAAAGCCTACACTTACTCCAATTGCCATGGCCAAGAAAATCCAAAGTGTTAAAAAGCGGTCTAAAAAGCCAAGTTTTTTGCGTTCAGCAATTGGGGCACAATTATTTGCAGACATTTTATTGAGTTAAATATTCATTCACAAAATTCTCACAATAAGATTTAATCATTTTTCTCACACTTGCAAATTCCGCTTTAACCTCTTCTTCTGTGCCTTTTACTTTTGCCGGATCTGGAAAATTACAATGTAACTTAACTGCTTTAGTAGGGAAATATGGGCAACTTTCTTTGGCATGATCACACACAGTGATTACATAATCAAAATCAATATTGGTATATTCATCAACATTGTTTGAGGTATGATTTGAGATATCTATGCCATCAGCAGCCATGGTTTCAATCGCCTTCGGATTTACGCCATGCGTTTCAATACCTGCACTATAAATTTCTGCTTTTCCATTTGCAAAATGTTTTAAATAACCTTCTGCAATTTGACTACGGCAACTGTTGCCTGTACATAACACCAATGCTTTTTTCATTGTTTAATGTTGAGTTGAATTCTATGAATAACAGTTCATTTTTGACAATTTTGAGCCAAACAAAAACTTTTGAGAAATGCAAAGTTTATACTCAGCCCCACAAAAGCAGATTGCTTCTGACAATTAAAATTACTTCTCTCAATGACACTCTGGTCTAATCTATTTTAACAACAACCTCCCCCTGGCGTGCAATTATTTGCAATTGGAGATTGACTTAATCTGATCCTTTGTTTTTCTTTCGGAATACCACATGCATCACTTGCTAAACAGGCGGTTTGCATATTTACTAATACAAAGTCTTTTCCATCAAAAGAAAGGCTGTATTTACCAATAGTTGCGCTTTGATATTCTACCTCGATTTCTAAATCTTCTAAGCCTAAAACCTTTTCAGATAAAGTAATAATATTTAACAGCTTAGCGGGTTTTAGACGATGTTCGAAATCATTAGCATCCCATAACTGGAAGTTTACTCTGTTTTCTGTTCTTACCACACCACCACAATCGATAAAATGCTTAGTAACTGCACCAACTTCGGTTACATGAAAATGTTCTGGCACCATTGTACCATCTTCTAATTTAAAATTTACAGCCTCAACTGTATTTAAAATGTTTTTAACTTCTGATAAGATCATGTCTTTATAGTTTAGATTTAACAACAATTATTTTTTTGAGCATTTATTTTTCCGAACACTTCCGACAAGAAATTTTGGAATTTATTAAAGGTTTTCTCATCAATACAATAACAAATGGCATTCCCTTCAATATTCCCCTTAATTAATCCTGCGTTTTTTAGCTCCTTTAAATGCTGTGAAACTGTTGGTTGAGCCAAAGGCAATTCGTTAACAATATCTCCGCAGATACAAGTATCAACTTTTAGCAAGTAATCAATAATGGCTATCCTAGCGGGATGACCGAGAGCTTTCATTATTGCTGCAATTTCATTTTGTTTGTCCGAAAAATGCTCTGTTTTAGATGCACCCATGATTTATATTTTAATATTGCAATATTACGATATAGATTATTACAAACCAAATTATTACCTTTAAATAAAAAATCTCATGTCGAATATTAAGCTCATTATCGAAGAAAGACCAAGCAATATTGGCAATTTTATGGTTGGCAGGTTATTACCTTTCAGAGAGAAGAGAATGGTTGGCCCTTTTTCTTTTATCGATCATATGGGTCCCGCTTTATTGAGTGATCATGAGAATTTAGATGTTCCGCCGCATCCGCATATTGGTTTATCAACCTTAACCTATCTTTTTGAAGGCAGTATTATGCACAAAGATAGTTTGGGTACTGAGATAGAAATTAAACCGGGACAAGTAAATTGGATGACTGCCGGAAAGGGCATTGTACACTCTGAAAGAACTCCTCAATACCTACGTCAATCGGATAAAATATTGCATGGCTTACAAATTTGGGTTGCTTTGCCGAAAGATTTAGAGCAGATGAACCCAGAATTTTATCATGCTGATACAGATGAATTACCATTATGGGAAAACGAAGGGGTT
>JAIELS010000212.1 GCA_019752795.1 Sphingobacteriaceae bacterium | reverse complement strand
CCAAATTGTAACGTAAACCTAGTGATGTCAGATCGTAGTGGTATTGAGATTGATTATTGTCCAGAATGTCGTGGTGTATGGCTTGATCGTGGAGAACTCGATAAAATTATTGAAAGATCTGCCCCAACTGTTCAAAATACACAGCCCGACCGTTATCGCGATCAACAACATTATTCAAAAGATAATCAGCAACATTATAGAAAGAAAAAAGGATTATTAGGTGATTTATTTGATTTTTAATCAAATTCAATTCAAAAACACCTATTAGTTTACATAGTTATTGGCAGAATGGACTTATTTTATATAAGTTAAAATTTCTGTCACTAACTATTTCTCAATTACCATTTATAAAATCAATCCATAAATCATGATTTTCTGTATATTTGAACCAAAACAACGGTATATTCCACAATACAGCATGCTATGGCGTTAAATGTCCAAACTACCAAAATCGCATAAATTTTTAGATCTTTCAGACTACGGAAGACCAATAGCTAAATTAATCGCGAATACTTTAAAAAATACTGCTTTCACTCCTATTCATGTTACCATTGCTTTTATTGCGTCTGGTCTCATCGCTATTTATTGTATCATCGAAAGTTATTATTGGTTAGCAGCATTCTTTTTAATTTTAAAATCTATTTTAGATGCCGCAGATGGCGAATTAGCTCGTGTAAAGCAAAAACCATCTTATACTGGTCGTTATTTAGATTCTGTCGCTGATATCATCTTAAATGCTTTATTCCTTGTTTCAATTAACTATGTTACTGATACGCCCAACTGGTTATGCCTCTTAGCATTTTTAGGTCTACAATTACAAGGCACACTTTACAATTACTACTACGTAATTTTAAGAAATAAATTTAATGGCGATACAACAAGTCGTGTGTTTGAAGATAAAACACCCATTGCATTAAAAGGTGAAAAACAAAAACATGTAAATATGCTGTTTGGCTTGTATAAACTTTTATATGGTGTATTTGATCAAACCATTTATGCCCTTGATGCCAATGCTAACATGGGCAAAGTATTACCAAATTGGTTGATGACGTGTATCTCTACATTTGGTTTGGGCTTTCAATTGTTGCTAATGGCAATTATGCTGGTGTTAGGCTTAAAAGCTTTTATTCTGCCTTTCTTTTTCTTTTATACCATAATGGTTTTCGTTTTTATTGGCATTAGAAAGTATTTTTATTAAGCTGAAAGGAGTTTAAACTAAAGAACTGTTCAAATAATTACTAAATTGTTAGCATGAATTTTCATTCCTAAAACTTCTTTTCAACCGATGAAAGCACTTCAAATTAACCTTATTTTAATCTTGTTTTTATTATCAAGTTGTTCGAGTACGAGAACGTATAACGATTCAATTCCCACTCACGAGACCATTAAAATAGAATCTAAAATAATCGGAGAAACGAGAACCATCAATATTTGGACTCCTGATATTTATCAAAAAAACAGCAATCCACTTCCAGTTTTATATATGCCAGATGGGGGTATAAAAGAAGACTTCCCTCATATCGCCAACACATTGGCTAAATTAATTAAGGCTGAAAAAATAGAACCTTTAATTTTGGTGGGTATAGAAAATACGCAACGCAGAAGAGATTTAACGGGCCCAACTACTATAGCCAAAGACAAAGAGATTGCACCTATAGTTGGTGGCTCAGCAAATTTTAGTGCTTTTATAAAAGATGAGTTATTTACTGAAATTAATAAACGCTATAGAACCACCAATGAAAAAGGAATTATTGGTGAATCTTTAGCTGGACTTTTTGTAACAGAAACCTTTTTGCAAAATCCAGACTTGTTTAACTATTATATTGCTTTTGATCCTTCACTTTGGTGGAACGCTAAATATTTAACGAATAATGCAGACAAAATTTTATCAAATTTTACAAAAAATGCTAAACGGTTTTGGTTTGCTGCATCTGGCACCGAGGAAATTGCCCCAACTGTAAATCAATTTGCAAAAATTCTAACTACTAAAGATATTCCTAATTTAAAATGGAAATTTGTTAATGCGCCAAAGGAAAAGCACAGTACGATTTACAGAGCCACAAAAGAAGAAGCTATCATCTGGACTTTAAATTCTAATTAAAAAAAGTCTTTAGCGCAAAAAATAATTAAAACTGAAAACCTAAAGCCGTAAAATTTTCTAAATATCTAATCGTTTGGCTTGCCTTATCAATATCATTTCTTCCTGTGGTATGGATAGCCCACATATCTGTATAGCCAACTTTTGTGGTGTTTTGAATATAAAATTTCTTGGTAAAATGGAATTTCAATCCCGCTTTTAGGGAAACGCCATAACCTGCAAAATTCCAAAAATTATTTTCTCCCACACCAAATAAACGCACATCTGTTCTCGGTATCATTACACCAACCCCAACGCCAGTTTCTAACGTAAGCATATTCTTTTGAGATTTAGCTACCCAAATATCATCATAACGTTCTAGCTCTGTACTTACATAGTTAAAGCCATCGGTATGCTCAAAAGTTAGCATATCCGCATTTATAGTTAAAGGTGTATTGTTGTAAACCCCCGCATAAGCGCCTGTTGATATGGCAGGATTAGAAATTGTTGGATTAATATAACCATCAACTTTAACAGTTTGAGGAATATCCATTACATATTTCATGTGATCCCAACCTAGCGAAATACTATAATTGTCTTTAATAAAAAACCCGAAGCGGAAATTAAATTGAGGTGTTGTCAGTTCCAAAGGATTGATATAATCTGTAGAAAGTTTAGATGGACGATCTTTTGCTGTAATATTTTTTAAGGTAAAATCGTATCCAGGTCCTTTAAAATTAAGATTACTGGTATCATACCACGAAAAATTCCAACCCCAATGTACAAACCACTCTCCTTTACGAGAGAAATCTCTAGGATTTGGATTAGAAAAAATACTTTTACCAATTTTTACTTCTTTTACTAGTTGCGGGGTAGCTTCTTGTGCCTTTGTTTTTTTAATAAAAAGTACAACTAAAATTAAGATCAATGAACGTCTCATAAGCCGCAAATTTGCAAAAAATAAGGGTTATTTAATCTATTTGATGCTGTTATAGCTGCTTTATGACTTTAAACAAGTAAAACTTAACTCTAAAGAAAATAAGCATTAAAACCCCCTCTCACTTATATTTCAAAAATGAGAATTGAAAACAAGGCATAAAAAAACCTTATCTGAATAGAGATAAGGTTTTTTTATATTGAGTTTGGGATTAAACGCCTAACAATAATCTAGCAGGATCTTCTAATAATTGTTTAACACGTACCAAGAAACCTACAGACTCACGTCCATCAATAATTCTGTGGTCGTAAGATAAAGCAATGTACATCATCGGACGGATAACCACTTCTTTGTTCTCAGCAATTGGACGCTCAATAATGTTGTGCATACCCAAAATAGCCGACTGTGGCGCATTAATAATCGGAGTAGACATCATCGAGCCAAATACACCACCATTGGTGATGGTAAATGTGCCGCCTGTCATTTCCTCTATTGTCAATTTGCTATCTCTAGCTTTAGTTGCCAATTCAATTACGGTTTTTTCAATTTGAGCTAAGCTCATGCTATCTGCATTTCTAATAATTGGCACTACCAATCCTTTTGGTGCAGAAACTGCGATAGAAACATCAACAAAATCGTTATAAACTATCTCTTCGCCTTCTATGCGAGCATTTACCGCAGGGAAATCTTTAGCAGCTTCGCAAACCGCTTTAGTAAAGAAGCTCATAAAGCCTAAGCCAACACCAAATTTCTCTTTAAATTGGTCTTTATACTTACTTCTTAAATCCATAATTGGCTTCATGTTCACTTCGTTAAACGTAGTTAACATTGCTGTTTCATTTTTAACTGTTACCAAACGTTTAGCAACTGTTTTACGCAATGGCGACATTTTCTCTCTGCGTTCGCTTCTTGAGCCTGCAACAACTGGAACACTAGCAGGTTTCGGACTTTCGGCCTTCGGACTAGCAGATTTTTCAGCTTTCTGAGCATCCTCTTTAGTAATTCTACCATCAACACCAGTACCTTTTACCGCATTGGCATCAACACCTTTTTCTGCTAAAATTTTAGCTGCCGAAGGCGATGGAGTTCCTGTAGCATAGCTATCTCCAGATTTTTCCGCAGTTGGCGCACTCACTTTATCAGCAACTGGAGCTTCAGCTTTAGGGCTTTCTTTCTTCTCACTAGCCGCACCACCTTCTTCAATGGTACAAACTACTGCACCAATTGCTAAAGTATCACCTTCACTAGCAACAGTTTTTAAAATTCCTGCCTTTT
>JAIELS010000163.1 GCA_019752795.1 Sphingobacteriaceae bacterium | reverse complement strand
TGATAATGATTACTGCAAAACCTGCACCTCCTTTGCTTTTTTTAGTTTTAGGATTATCATTTTTATATTCCCCTTTAATTAAAGAGATAATAGAATTGGTTCCGGCTTCTATTCCGTTATAATAATCTCCATTTTTAAAAAACGGTTTAATATCATTCTCTATAATTCTTTTGGTATAAATATCGGGTAAAGCACCTTCTAACCCGTATCCAGTTTGAATAGACATTTTTCTGTCGCCAAGTGCGATTAATAAAATGACTCCATTGTTTTTAGCGCTTCCACCAATTCCCCATTTTCTACCTAATTCGAGCGCATATTCATTAATATCATAATCGCCAACAGACTTTAAAATAACAATGGCAACTTGGTTTGAAGTAGAGTCATCAAAAGCAACTAATTTCTGTTCTAATTGGCTAACTTGTTCTACACTTAAAGTGTTGGTATAATCATTTACTAACTTATTAGACTTTGCAGGAAAATCTTGTGCAAAACCTAAATAAGCGCTGAGTGTAAATATTAATAAGATGATTATTTTTTTCATCAGTTATTTGATTTCGTCTTGATCCACGTATACAATATCATTTGGCAACTCATTTACATCACCGCTTTGGTAAGGAAAAAACAACGCTAATTTCTCGCCAGCTAGTGCAACTCCCGCAATAATACCTTCGGCTAAATTGCCAGAAGTAAAGTGAGCTTTCATTGCCACTTGCGTAGTTTCCCAAAAATCTTCAGGTACTACATTGTTTATTCCTTTATCACCAATAATAGCAAATTTATGGTCTTCAGATGCTAGATAAATCAATACGCCATTGCGCTGTGCTGTTTTGCCCATATCTAATTTTGCAAAATATTCGGTAGCTCTTTCAAAAGCGCCACCATGGCAGTGTTTTTCTATAGCAATTCTTATTTCTCCTGAGGTTGCTTTTTCAGCATCCGCTATAGCGCTTGCAATGTGTTCTTGTTCTTGTGATGTGAATAAAGACATGCTTGTTTTTTTATAAAAATAAAGGGTAATGTGTATTTAATATTTAAACACGCATTACCCCAAAATGTTGTATGATAACTAAAATTCTACTTTAGGTGCATTTTGTGCTCCTGCATCTGCCTTAAATGGAGTTTTTGCACTAAATCCAAACATACCAGCAGTTAAGTTAGTAGGAAAAGATCTAACTTTAGTGTTAAACACTTGTACAGATTCGTTAAAATCTTTACGCGCTACAGTAATACGATTTTCAGTTCCTTCTAATTGCGCAGAAAGATCACTAAACTGTTGTGTAGCTTTTAACTCTGGATAATTCTCAGTTAATACCATTAATTTACCCAACGCTTGCGTAATCTGACCTTGTGCTTGTTGATATTTTTCAATATTCTCAGCATTTAGTTTATTAGGATCTATAGTAATTTTGCTTGCACTTGCACGAGCTTCAATTACAGCTGTTAATGTTCCTTGCTCAAATTTTGCTGCTCCTTTAACTGTACTTACTAAATTAGGAATCAAATCAGATCTACGTTGATACTGTGTTTCAACATTACTCCATTTGGTTTTAACATCCTCGTCCATTTTAACAAGCCCATTATAACCACAACCACTAACTGCTATAAGCAATACTAGAACTGCCACTAATCCAATTACAATTTTTTTCATCTTATTATTTTGTTTTTTTAGGTTTCAATTTTTAATTAGATATCAATACTCATGCCTTGTTACAAAACATACAAAACACTGACAATTTGCCATAGATAAGTTTAAATTTACGTATAAAACTTAAAACTTATAGCGTTAATTGTTATTTTTGTATTGTTCGAGATAGATACTCGACTTCATTATGCAAAAAGAAATTGAAATTACAATTGCACCAGAGGATATTAACAATCAGCAAATTGTCGTAAATAAATTAGCTATTGCTTTAAATATTGATTTAGCTAAAATCAATCATCATAAAATTCTTAAGCGTTCTATAGATGCTCGTTCTCGCAGAGTAGTTTATCGTTTACAAGTTAGAGTATATATTGATGAGGAAATGCCTCAGCAAGAAGATGCATTTTCATATCCTATAGTTGGCGATGCAAAAACAGTTATTATTGTTGGTGCTGGTCCTGCTGGTTTATTTGCAGCTTTACAATGTTTAGAAAAAGGATTAAAGCCAATTGTTGTAGAGCGTGGTAAGGATGTTAAACAGCGAAGAAGAGATTTAGCCGCAATTAATAAATATGGAGTTGTAAATACAGAGTCGAATTATTGTTATGGCGAAGGTGGTGCTGGAACTTATTCTGATGGTAAACTCTATACTCGTTCTAATAAACGTGGAGATATTAATAAAGTCTTGCAAATTTTTGTACAACATGGCGCAAATCAAGACATATTAATAGATGCTAGGCCACATATTGGCACAAATAAACTTCCTCATATCATTACCGCGATAAGAGAAACCATTCAGAACGCAGGTGGCGAAGTTCTATTTGATTCAAAATTGACAGATTTTTTAATTACCAATGGAAAGATTAACGGGATTGTAATTAATCAAGAACAAGAATTATTGTCAGACCATGTAATTCTGGCAACTGGGCATTCGGCTAGAGACATTTATGAGCTGCTTAATAAAAAAAATATATTAATTGAAGCTAAGCCATTTGCGCTTGGTGTAAGAATAGAACATCCTCAGCAAATTATAGATAATGCACAATACCATTGTGATGTTCGCTCTGAGTTTCTTCCTCCAGCATATTACAGCATGGTAGAGCAAGTTAAAACCAGAGGTGTGTTTTCTTTTTGCATGTGTCCAGGGGGAATTATTGCACCGTGTGCTACAGATTTAAATGAAATTGTAGTTAACGGATGGTCTCCATCTAAAAGAAATAATCCTTTTGCGAATTCTGGTACAGTGGTTCAAATTACATTAGATGATGTTCAAGGTTACGATCCATTACGTATGTTGAATTTTCAATCGGAAATAGAACAGTTAGCTTTCGAGGCAGGCGGTGGTAATTTAGTTGCGCCCGCACAGCGGATGATAGATTTTGTAGAAAATAAATTATCAATCGATTTGCCTAAAAACTCTTATTTGCCAGGTACAAAGAGCGTAATGCTTGATAATATTTTACCAGATTTTGTGTCATCTAGCTTACGAGTGGCACTTCCATTATTTGGTAAAAAAATGAATGGTTACTATACAAATGAAGCAATATTGGTCGGTGTGGAAAGTCGTACTTCTTCGCCAGTTCGTATTCCAAGAGATAAAGAAACCTATCAACATCCTCAAGTTACAGGTTTATATCCTTGTGCTGAAGGAGCGGGATATGCTGGTGGAATAGTTTCGGCAGCCATTGATGGTATAAATTGTGCAAATGCTATTCTAAACAATTAAGAAATAAAATCGTTATACTATATATAATAGGTAATATGTTTAATTATCTTGAAACCGTCTAATCAATAAAAACATGAAAAAGACATTAATTTTAGGAGCAACCCCAAATGCAGATCGTTATGCTTACCGAGCGGCGCACATGTTAACAGCAAAAGGGCATCCAATAATTAATATAGGTATAAAACAAGGTGAAGTAGCGAATGTTAAGATAGAAAAACCTGCTAATCCATACCAAGATGTAGATACTATTACTTTATATATAGGTCCAGACTTACAAGAGCAATATTATAACTATATATTAGAGACAAAACCGAAACGAGTTATTTTTAATCCAGGCACAGAAAATATCGAATTCGAAAAAATACTAGAATTGCATGGCATAGAGTCACTAGAAGCTTGCACTTTGGTGCTTTTGAGCACTGGGCAATATTAAAATTTCATTGATATTGTATTATGTATAGTTAAATGACGATATAATTCAATTCATCCCATTTTTGAAAACAATCAAAAAGATGCAATTACTATCTAATTTACAATACTCAATTTATTTCAATTAAAATTTTTTGCGGTGTAAACCATACACTTAGCTTTTATCTGGGGTATTATGATAAAAAATATTTGTTTTGGTATTGATTTTTTCTACCTTTGCAACCCGCTTCGGAGGAAGATGGGGATTTAGTCAATAATAGGGCTAATTGCATTGAAAAAGGGGAAATAAAAGAAAGTAGTTAGTTATTAACGACTTACGATAAACTTAAAAAAACTTTAAAATAAAGTTTTGGAAAGCGAAAAAGTTTTCTACCTTTGCAACCCGCTACGGAGGTAACGAGAAAGGGAAAAGGGAGAGAGATTTGAAATGATGAAAGCTATATAGAGAGAAGCAAACAAGGGAACGAAAAAAAAGTTTCAATTATTTTAAAATAAAGTTTGCGAGTTT
>JAIELS010000134.1 GCA_019752795.1 Sphingobacteriaceae bacterium | reverse complement strand
CTGGTACGGAGGCGAAAAAGGCGGAGAAGCATTAGCTGATGTATTGATGGGGAAATACAATCCAGCGGGTAGATTACCTATTACATTTTATAAAACTATTGATGATATCCCAGCTTTTGATGATTACAGTATGAAAGGAAAAACTTATAGATATGTTACTAAACCAGTTCTTTATCCTTTTGGGTATGGTTTAAGTTATACAACTTTTGTTTATAGCCAATTGAAATTGTCTAGTCAAATTTTAAACTCAAAATCATCTTTAAAAATTGATTTAACACTCAAAAATACAGGTAATTACGATGGTGATGAAGTTGTACAATTTTACATTAAACATAATGGAATTGACATGCCAATTAAAGAATTAAAAGGGTTTAAGCGTGTACATTTAAAGAAAGGAGCTGAGCAAATGCTTAGTTTTAATTTAAAAGCATCAGATATTCAGCATTATGATAGTAAACTAGACGATTTGGGAATTATACCGGGTAAAATTCAGTTGTTTATTGGTCCATCTTCAGCAGATGCCAAGCTAATAGGTAATTTTGAATTAAAATAAGGTTTTATCTGCGGGAGAATTTGATATTAAAATAATTTTCCCGCAGATTTAAGAAGATTAATGGCTCTCATATTTTATCTGCGAAATTTGCTGGATAAATTCCCAATTTAATAACTAAATCTTATCCTGTTTCTTGATTCCAATATTGTAAAGTACATAGCCCATAAATAGGAAGAATAATACACCTAAGATTTGATAGCCACCTTCACCAAACCAAGTTGTGAAAATAGGTTCGATATTTACTTTACTTAAATTATCCCTCACAGCCGGAATAACCATTAATATAGCTACAATAACTCCTGCTATTGCACCACCAGCCACTAAACCAGTTGCAAATAAATTTCCTGGAGCTATTTCCTCTTCTTCAACAGATTTTGCTTTTTGTTTTTCTCTCCAATTAATGATTCCTTTAATTGCACCTCCCGCAAAAATCGGTAGCGTGGTAGACAATGGTAAATAAGCACCAACTGCAAAAGAAAGTGCGTTTATGCCACATAATTCAATGGTAATTGCAATAAATACACCAACTAAAACATATTGCCAATCTAAGTTAAAGGAAAGCATTCCTTTAATTAAAGTTGCCATTAAAGTTGCTTGGGGTGCGGCATAAGTTTCGGTACCAATAGCATGATGAATACCTTGTTTCAACATTTCTGCTGTTGGAGTGTCTAAAATCCTTACAGTTAATCCAATAACAATAGATGATACAATTGCACCTATAAATAAAGCGATCTGCTGGTACTTTGGTGTTGCGCCAATCAAATAACCCGTTTTTAAATCTTGAGAGGTTGCACCTGCATTTGCAGCTGCAATACAAATCATACCGCCAACTACCAAAGCCATTGGTTCATAAATTTTACCAGTCCAGCCAACCGCAATAAAAATTAAACAAGTACCCATAATGGTGGCAATGGTCATGCCTGAAATTGGATTATTACTAGAACCAATTAAACCAACAATACGACTAGATACCGTTACGAAAAATGCACCAAATACAATTACCAGCACCCCAATTAGTAATTTATTTAACACACTATCGCCTGGTATTTGTGGCAATAAAGCCATTAATAGCACTAAAACTAAGCTTCCAATACCTACCAATTTAATCGATAAATCTCTATCAGTACGTTTGATTTCGTTCTTTGCTTTTCCTTCTTTTACAGAAGAAATACTTTCTTTGAAAGAAGAAACAATAGTTGGAATAGTTTTTAAAAGGGTAATAAAACCACCAGCTGCTACTGCACCAGCACCAATTTGTTTAACAAACGCTTGATAAATTGCCCTAGGATAATCTGCAAAAGTTGCTGTTATTGGATCCCAGTTGCCAGCACCACCAGGTTTAGTTATGTCTGCTAATAAACCTAACTTAACCAATTGTTTAGCTGCAATTAATGGATCTATTACTGTAGCTAATAATGGGATTAAAGCTAGCCATGCTAATACACCACCAGCTACTAATATTCCGGCTATTTTCGGGCCTATGATATAGCCCACACCTAAATATTCTGGTGTAATTTCGCCACTAATTTGTGCTGATGGTAAAAATTTATTGGTTTGCTTGGTTGCCCATGTTGGTGCTTCTGCAATTACATGAAATACTTTTTGAAGCATGGCATAAACCAAAGAAAAACCTAAACCCCAAAAAGCGGTACGAGCAAAATTGCCGCCTTTTTCTCCAGCTTGTAAAACAGATGCGCAGGCAGTACCTTCGGGGTAAGGCAAGTTTTCGTGCTCTTTTACTATTAATGATCTTCGCAAAGGAATCATCATTAAAGTACCTAAAATGCCACCTAAAATAGCTAAAATCAGTATGGTCATATAGCTAAAAAAAGCTTCTCCAGAACTTTTTCCTCCAATATCAGTACTTAAAAATAAAAATCCTGGTAAGGTAAAAACTACACCCGCAGCAATAGATTCGCCAGCAGAACCAGTAGTTTGTATGATGTTGTTTTCTAGTATAGTAGTTTTGAAGAACTTTTTACCCAAAGTAATGGCTAAAACAGCGATAGGTATGGAAGCAGAAACTGTTAAACCAGCTTTTAATGCTAAATAAACCGTTGCAGCTCCAAATATAATACCCGCAATACTGCCTAATAAAATAGACTTAATCGTAAACTCTGCAACATTACTATCTGCAGGTACAAAAGGTTTAAATTCTTCTTTGCTCATTTGATAAGGATTTATAGAATAAAGATAATTTATTTTAGATAAATCTCGTCATTTCGTTCCAGACTTTCTCGGGAGAGAAATCTGTTTAATATAGAGATATCTACTTGTTTCACGGCGTTCGATATGACGATAATTATTAAGATATTAGCCAAATGAAGCAAAAAGCAATTTTTTTAGATAGAGACGGTGTTTTAAACCACGAAATTTATGATTATATCTGCCGAAAAGAAGATTTTGAGGTGTTGGAGTATCAAATTCCGCCATTAAAGAAATTTTACGATGAAGGTTATTTGTTAATTATCATCACAAATCAAGGTGGAATTGCTTTAAAACGCTATACAGAAGAAGATTTAGAAGAAATGCATCAAATTTTATTTGATATTTATCAGAAACAAGGGGTTAAATTTACAGATGCCTACCATTGTCCGCATCACCCAACTGTTAACGAGCCATGTTTATGCAGAAAACCTGCATCGGGGATGTTGTTAGCTGCCATTGCAAAACATAATATCGATCCAGCCTTATCTGTAATGATTGGCGACAAACCACGTGATGTAGAAGCTGCAAACGGAGCGGGAGTGAAGGGTATTTTGATCGAACCTGATGAGCAGATTGATTATGAGAAGGTAAAAGGGGTTTTGGTAGGCTAAAAAACTCCGTCATTTCTACAGGAGCTTTTCGCGATTGAGAAATCTAATGAGAAATTAACACATAGGGAGATAGTACACATTAGAATGATCCCAACTATAAGGAATAGGAACATCTTTGTACTGAAAACCTATTTTTGCTATGTTACTATGTGTTTAATATAGTGCGAAAGTAGTTTCGATCAACAATCTCCGTCATTTCGACGATAGGAAAAATCTCTTTGTTTCTTAATTTACAGATCGTTTATAAAAATGTATGAAACGTAAGAGATATCTCTTCGCTGCGCTAAGTTCGATAGGACGGGGAGGGTGTAAACAAAAAAAGCCCTCAATTAATGAAGGCTCTCTAATTATTATATTCAATAAATGTAAAAAGGCTTATTTTCCACTTGCTTTAGCATGGTCTGCTAAGAATGTAGCTAAACCGCTATCAGTTAATGGGTGTTTTAATAATGCTGTAATGGCAGAAAGTGGAGCTGTTATTACGTCAGCACCCAATTTAGCACAAGCAACAATGTGTAATGGACCACGGATCGAAGCGGCTAAAATTTGAGTAGGATAACCGTAGTTATCAAAAATTAAACGGATATCTTCAATTAAAGTTAAACCGTCTGTAGAAATATCATCTAAACGACCTAAAAATGGAGAAACATAAGTTGCACCAGCTTTTGCTGCCAATAATGCTTGTCCGGCAGAAAAAATTAGCGTACAGTTGGTTTTAATTCCTTTATCAGAGAAGTATTTAATTGCCTTAATCCCATCTTTAATCATAGGAACTTTTACCACAATTTTAGGATTTAAAGCAGCCAAAGCTTCACCTTCTTTAACAATACCAGCAAAGTCTGTTGCAATTACCTCAGCGCTAACATTATCGTCAACAATATCACAAATTGCTTTATAATGCGCAATTACATTTGCATCGCCAGTAATACCTTCTTTAGCCATTAAGCTAGGGTTAGTAGTTACACCATCTAAAATGCCTAA
>JAIELS010000102.1 GCA_019752795.1 Sphingobacteriaceae bacterium | reverse complement strand
TAATTTACCATAATGTTTTGAACATTATAAAGCCACAGATTTCGCAGATTTTAAGTAAAATAATCTGTTAATCTGTGGCTTTTATATTATAGGTATTAAAATAATATGTAAACTTTAAATCCCAAGTTGTTTATAAAACCCTCACTTTTTAAGTTAAATGAAGTACGTTCATAATTAAAATTATTGCTTGAGGTATTCTCTTTTTGTTCTGTTTTGACATAAGTAGCATCCGCTGATAACAAAGTAGTTTCAAAAGCAAATCTTTTTGATAAAAACCAACTAATTCCACCAAATGCACCAACATTATAGTTGTTGCTTATATTTGTGGTAACTTGAGAAGGGCTACTGTTTTCTTGTTTTCCATAATTATAACCGCCTCTTGCTCCAGCATAAGCGTATAGCTTTTTTACTAGAGGGAAATATTTTTGATATGTTAAATTGCCTCCATAACTATTAGTAGTAGTATTATAAGGATTGGTTATTTGATCGTACTTTGAGTAATTTAAATCAAATCCGATTTTTGTATTATCCTTAATGAAATGACCGTATCCAATTGAATATGAATTTGTTTTATATTCATATTCTTCGCCAGGACTTTTCTGCTTTTCTGTGTTTACATTTACTCCAAAGCCCAAAGTGTTAGTGCCTTTTGTTTGTGCGTTGGCTGTGAACGCGATGACGCATAATGCAGTCGTGATTAATAGTTTAGTTTTCATTTGTGTGTTATTTTTTGTGTAACCAATAATAATAAAAAGAAATCATATAAACTAATGTTTAAGTTGGTTATCATGCCTCAATTTCTTAAAATCAGAAAAAACAAGAGAGGCTAAAGAAATTAATCTTTAGCCTCTTTTCTATATTTTATGCTAAAACTTATTTTTTATTCTCATTCAAAAACACAAACTGATGATTGAACATATCTAGTTTAATTTTACTGTCTTTATCTACCGTTCCGGCTAAAATTGATTTAGACAGTTCATTTAAAATTCTTTTCTGAATTACTCTTTTTAGCGGTCTTGCACCAAATTGTGGGTCGTAACCTAATTCTGCTAACCAATCTAAAGCTTCAGTACTCGCTTCAATTGTAATTCCCATTTCTGCTAAAGTTTCTTGAACATGTTTAAATTGTAAATCAACAATGTTTCTAATCTCGCTTCTTTGTAAAGGAGTAAACATAATTAATTCGTCAATTCTATTTAAAAACTCCGGACGAATAGTTTGTTTTAGTAGTTCAAACAACTCTGTTTTGGTTTTAGCAATTACTTCATCTCGGTTATCATCGCTTAAAGTTTTAAAATTATCTTGAATTAAATGCGAACCAATGTTAGATGTCATAATGATAATTGTGTTTTTAAAGTTCACTACACGACCTTTATTATCGGTTAAACGCCCATCATCTAATACTTGCAATAAGATGTTAAATACATCTGGATGCGCTTTTTCAATTTCATCTAATAAGACTACAGAGTAAGGTTTTCTACGCACCGCTTCGGTCAATTGTCCACCTTCATCATAACCTACGTATCCTGGAGGCGCTCCAATCAACCTAGAAACAGCATGCCTTTCTTGATATTCACTCATATCAATCCTGGTCATTGCATTTTCATCGTTGAATAAAAATTCAGCCAAAGCTTTTGCTAACTCAGTTTTACCAACACCTGTAGTACCTAAGAAAATGAAAGAGCCAATTGGCTTGCGTTTATCTTGCAAACCCGCTCTAGATCTTCTAATTGCATCAGAAATGGCTTCAATCGCTTCATCTTGTCCAGCGACACGTTTATGCAACTCATCTTCTAAATTTAAAAGTTTTGCTCTTTCACTTGCAATTAATTTCGTAACCGGAATTCCTGTCCAACGCCCAACTACACCAGCAATATCATCAGCAGTTACTTCTTCTTTAAGCATTCTACTATCGCTTTGTTGACTTTCTAATTCAATTTTTAGTTTTTCAACTTTATCTTGGGCATCTTTAATTTTTCCATAACGTATCTCTGCAACTTTTCCGTAATCGCCAGCACGTTCTGCTTGTTCTGCTTCTAATTTATAATGTTCAATTTGCTCTAATTGATTGTTAACTGCATCTACCAAGTCTTTTTCGCCTTGCCATTTCGCTTTTAATTCATCACGTTCTGCAGATAAATTAGCAATCTCTTCAGAAAGTTCTTTAACTTTCTTATCATCTTTTTCACGCTTAATTGCTTCACGCTCAATTTCTAAGCGCATAATTTCACGGCCTAAAGCATCTACATTTTCTGGAACAGAATCCATTTCCATGCGAAGTTTTGATGCCGCTTCATCCATTAAATCGATGGCTTTATCTGGCAAGAAACGATCTGCAATATATCTCTGGCTCATTTCTACCGCTGCAATAATTGCTTCATCTTTAATTCTCACTTTGTGGTGCGTTTCGTAGCGTTCTTTTAGTCCACGTAAAATAGAAATTGCATCTTGAGTATCTGGTTCTTCAACCATTACTTTCTGAAAGCGACGCTCCAATGCTTTGTCTTTCTCTAAGTATTTTTGATATTCATCCAAAGTTGTAGCGCCAATTGCTCTTAATTCTCCTCTGGCTAAAGCAGGTTTTAAAATATTTGCTGCATCCATTGCACCTTCGCCACCTCCAGCACCAACTAAAGTGTGTATTTCATCAATAAATAAGATAATATCACCATCACTTTGTGTAACTTCTTTAACTACAGCTTTTAAACGTTCTTCAAATTCTCCTTTGTATTTTGCCCCAGCAATTAGCGAACCCATATCTAAAGAGTAAACCGTTTTAGATTTCAAATTTTCAGGTACATCGCCTTTGATAATTCTAAAAGCAATTCCTTCTGCAATAGCAGTTTTACCAACACCAGGTTCACCAATTAAAATTGGATTATTTTTAGTTCTTCGAGATAAAATCTGAATTACTCGACGAATTTCTTCATCTCTACCGATTACAGGATCTAGTTTGCCGCTTTCTGCATATTCGTTTAAATTACGAGCGTATTTGCTTAAAGCTTGATAAGTGGCCTCTGCATTTTGATCAGTTACTCTATTGTCTCCTCGTAATGCGATAATTGCTTTTTTAAGGTCTTTTTCATTAACACCTTGTTCTTTTAAAAGTTTAGCTGTCCCATCATTTGCTGCTAAAATTCCTAATAGTAAATGTTCTACAGAAACAAAGTCATCCTTAAATTCTTTTAAATAAGATTGTGCTTTTTGTAATGCACTATTTGCACTAGAAGATAAATAAGCTTCGCCACCACTAACTTTTGGGAGCTTATCTATGGCTATTGTTAAGTTTTGTTCTAGCGAATTTAAATTCACATTTAGTTTCTTTAAAACATAAGAAACCACGTTTTCATCAACAGTAAGCAAACCTTTTAATAGGTGAGCCGTTTCAATAGCCTGTTGCTGATTGCCTTGTGCTATCTCAGAAGCTTTTTGAATAGCCTCTTGAGCTTTGATTGTAAAATTGTTGAAGTTCATATCTCTTTATATTCAAAACAAATGCCATAGCCCGTTTGATTTAAAAATCGGAAATTTTGTCTTATAACATTTTATGTTTATGACTAATTGACTGTAAATAAGTAAATTATACTGAATTTTTGTCTGTTTGTATAATTGATAATTTAATTATTGATGTAAAAGTGTAATTAAATCTTTTACCCTAAATTAGGTGAAATGCTCAGGTGTAAGTTTACATTTGCACTTTAACTAAATCAATGAAAATTTACATTAAAAATTACTTTAAAGTTTACGAAGGATTATCAAGACCTGCATGGATGCTTGCTTTGGTAATGTTGGTGAATAGAAGCGGAGCAATGGTTGTTCCATTTTTGGGTGTTTATTTAGTTAAACAGTTAGGTTTTTCATTAGAAAATGCTGGAATAATACTCAGCTGCTTTGGAATAGGATCAGTAGCTGGTTCATCTATAGGTGGTTGGTTAACAGATAAATTTGGACATTTTAAAGTGCAATTATTTAGTTTAATTGGTGTGATACCTTTATTCTTGTTGCTTCCACATTTAACTACAATGCCATCCTTAGCAACTGGGATTTTGACATTGAGTTTGATAAGCGATATTTTTAGACCGGCAAATTCAGTATCATTAGCTTATTATTCTAAACCAGATAATTTAGTGCGAAGTTTTACGCTTAATAGAATGGCTTTAAATTTAGGTTTTTCAATTGGCCCTGCATTGGGTGGGTTTTTAGCAGCTATTTCTTATGATTTACTTTTTTATGGAAATGCTGTTGGAGCAATTATTGCGGCATTGATTTTTTATTTTTATTTTAGAAATAAAAAAGGAACATTAAGAGATAAAGATCATGATTTATTAGTTAAAATTCCCTATCAATCTCCTTATAAGGATACCCCATTT
>JAIELS010000211.1 GCA_019752795.1 Sphingobacteriaceae bacterium | reverse complement strand
TCTCCTTAAAAATATAACCATCTTGTTTAGGTACTTTCTTTTTAGGCGTTACTTTTACATTCTGTTTATCTGGCGGATTTTGTGCAAATAAAACAGTGGTAAAAGACATCAATAAGAATAGAAAAAATAGCTTTTTCATAATTTTTTAGTTTACTGTAAATACCATAGAATTTATAGTCGGTGTACGCCCATCTGGCAATTGAACTTGTACATTTTCGATATAAACAGTTGATTTATATGGTAAAGAAGCCATAGCTGCTTTTGCTTGTGAACTTAAAGAACCACCAGAACAGAAATATGACATGGCATCTTGTCTAGGTTTAACTACAACAACAGTAAATTTAACTACTGGAATTTTAACGTCAAACTCAAAATTATCTATTTCTGCTACAATTTGTCCGCCAGCGGCTAATTTATTACCGGAAATAATTCCACCCATCATACCTGCAAATCTAGCGGTAGGATTAGGAATTGGTTTTACTCGGAACACATTACTTCCTAAACTTAAAGTTTTACCATCCGCATTACCACTCACATTTATGGTAACCGTTTTACCAACTAAACTACCTGGTACATTTACCATATAATTACCGGCACTGCCAGATAAAGAACCTGCAGAAATATTAGCTTTAATACTTTCTAAAGAAAAACCTGGTGCCGAAATAGAAAATGGATTTGGAATACCTGCATAAATTACGTTTAGGTTTTTAGAAGAAACCGTTGCTGATGGCTTAGCTACTTGATAGGTTATTGGTTGGGTTTCGTAAATTTTAATTTCACCATCTGCTTGTTTAACACGAATTGTACCTTTCCATGTAAATGAGCCCACGTTTGATGTCGAACCAGTATAACTTCCTACCCCATCTTTAACACTCAATGTACTACCACCAACTGAAATATCTGGGTTTGATTTAGAATCGCTAGCCGTTAAAAAAACATCAGCTTTGTATGGTTGACCTTGAATTACATAACTTCCTGAAGGTACAGCTACGGCTTTAAATCTGTCCAAAGTCATTTGCGTTTGGTTCATTCCACTAAACAATCTTTTTACTACATCTGCCTCAGCATTTTTTAAATCTGCTTGAATTTTAGTTAAAATTGTATTGGCAGCAGTTAAAGGAGTTCCATCGCCAAAATTAATATCTTCCCATTTTTTCTTTCCATTAATAGATTTTACCGCATCTTTTGCTTCTAAAGAGAAAGAAACATTAGCTTGATCTTTAGCATCTAAAAGCGAAATTAATTTTGCCCTAGTATCATTAATCTTTGCTTTTAATTTTTCTCCCTCTTTTTTATTGATCATGATTTGCTGAGCGATATCCATATTTTCTCTCAAAACAAAATCACCAGTTTCTGGATCTATTCCACTACCCGCAGTTTTAAACTCATCTTTTAAACGTTGAATGTCTTTATTTAATTCTGCTGCGTAAGCCTTAGCTTTATTTGCTTTATCCCAAAGTGGCTGAGCACGTTCTGGTTTATTTTTTAACTCTGTATTTTGAAATGCACTAAACAATTGATCTAAGCTAGCGCTTACATTAGTTTTAGAAGCATCTAAACTATCGTTAATATTTTTAAACGCATTTAATATTGTATCTGAAACGTTTAGCGCAAGCATAGCCAATAATACCAAATACATGATATTGATCATCTTTTGCCTCGTCGTTTCTCTTCCTGCTGCCATGGTTAATTTTATTTTTTAGTTAAACTGATATAAAATTAAACACGAGGTTGATTCATCGCAGTTAACATATTGCCATAAATTGCATTTAATGAAGATAGATTTTTAGCCAATTTACCCACTTCTTCTTTAAACTGTTTAGAATCTTCCATAGATTCATTGAAGTTATTCATTGTAAGTGATAAGTTTTGGTAGAATTTATTCATCGATTTTAAATGTGCACTTGAATCTTGTAATTCCAATTCGTATACAGCATTTAATGCTGATAAATTTTTAGCTAAATTATTAACCTGTTCATGATAGGCTTTAGAATCTACATTACTTTCTCCCATTTGCACTAATTGCTCAGTAGCTTTACCAAAAGCAGTGTTTAAATTATCAAAGCTTGCGCCGGCTGTTTTAACTTTACCAGTAAATTCGTTTGTAGCAGTTGCAGCATCTGTAACGCTAGAAATAGTAGCAACTTTATCTCCGAAAGTACGTAAACCCGCACCTAAACTTTCTATCAATTCAGGCCCAACTTTAGCATCAGACATCATTTTATCTAGCGCAGCAGTTGAAGAAAAAGTTGAAGGTGCATAAGCTGGTCTAGGTGTAGCTTTAGGCAATTCACCATTAAATTTCTCATCTAATTCAGGATATACACGTTCCCAAGGTAATTCTTGTGCTGGCGGAAAGAATGCGGTTAAGGCGAATAAAATTGCCTCTGTTAATAAACCAGCGCCAATAATATAATTGGCGTATACCCCTCCTATATGTAAAATTTTACCTAATAAACCTAGAATAACTACACTAGCTCCTAAAGAAATTCCTACGTGTAACCAACCTGGTTGTTGTTTTGCTGCCATAATATTTTTAAAAATTTTAGTTTTTTAGTTAAAATCAGTTTAGTTACTACCAACCAAAGTAGATACACAACGGAAACCGATATATGATCTTGGTTTATCTTGTTGTTCATAAGTGCTCACAGAATTCTGAAGAAAGAAACCGATATCTTTCCAAGAACCACCACGAACTACTTTATTACCCTTACTTATACTAATGTAATCTGGATTAAAGTCTAACAACAAACTGGTCGAAGATCGATTATAAGCGGTACTTGTCCATTCTGCAACATTACCTGCCATATCAAATAAGCCATAATCGTTAGGTAAATATGATTTTACTTTTACAGTGTACATTCCATTATCATCGGCATAATTACCTCTGCCAACCTTAAAGTTTGCTAATAAACAACCTTCAACATTAGTCTTACATGGTCCAGTAATATATGACCCTACCCAAGGATATTTAGTTTGTGTTCTTCCGCCTCTAGCTGCATACTCAAATTCTTGATCAGTAGGAAGTCTATATTCGCTTTTAGATTGCGGGCGACTTTTCCTATCAGCATCCTTTCTACTATCTTCTAAAGTTCTCCAATTACAAAATGCGTTAGCTTGTTCCCAATTCACACCTACAACTGGATAATCATCATAAGATCGATGATTAAAATAGGTCTTAACCATTGGATCATTTTGAGAATAAGGAAAGTCTTTTTTCCATACTGTAGTATCAGGATAAACGCTTACCGAAGGAAATTCATTTGAACTTCCTGGACTTGGATTATCAGTATAAGAAACAATAAAATCTTGTCTTTTTTTCGTTGGATCATTTGCTCCAGCAGCAGCTAAATCTAAACTTAAATAACTGTAAGAATATTTTAACCTTCTAACATCAATTTCATTTTTACCTGGCAAAGCGTCTTTACCAGCATAGTACATATTTTGTAATTTTGATTTATACTGACTATTCTTACCCCAAAGCACTGCACTATTTTTATCTATCTTTCTCCAGTCTATATTCTGTTTACCAGTTGAAGGATTAACACCACCAGTAGATGCAGCGGTGTTATAAAGAGCTGGAGCTCCGGATTGACCCATTGATGAAATAGCGATAGAATCTCTAACCCAATTTACAAATTTTCGGTATTGTGCGTTAGTTGTTTCTGTTTGATCCATATAAAAGGCAGAAAACGAAGTCATTACACTTGGATTACCTTGGTAAAAAGTCAAATCTTCGTCTGTCATACCTATTAATGCCTTTCCTTGAGGAATAAGCACCATCCCCTGTGGGAGAATAGGTGAAGGTTTACCATAATTAGAAGCTAAAAATGACACCTTGTTTCCGTTTTTATATCCGTAAAGTAAACCACATATAATGAAGAAACCAAGGAAATATATTTTTCTCATAAATGAATGAAAGCCAATTTTTTTTATTAGAAACAATTTTATCAAAAATCATTCAAATAAACAACTATTTACCTAAATAATTAAACAAAGTTTAAATTAAAGATTGTAAGAAACCATACTTAAATATGAATTAATTTTTAGCTATATAACTAAAATTAATGCCGTTTACATCTTTAGATTTTGGAACGAAAAAACTTATCAAAAATTACTTGTTAGATAATTTTATATAATTTTCGATAGCCATAATCATAGAAGGAGCTTCTGGACTTGGAGCAGAAATATCTACAATTTGCCCAGCATCTGTTGCTGCTTTATTAGTATTTAAACCAAATATTGCTATACGAGTATTATTTTGCTTAAAGTTTGGAAAATTAACATAAAGTGATTGTATGCTTGATGGACTAAAAAAAGCAATTACATCATAAAACACCTCCGCTAAATCAGAAAGATCACTTACAACTGTTTTAAACAACACAGCTGGTGTAACA
>JAIELS010000138.1 GCA_019752795.1 Sphingobacteriaceae bacterium | reverse complement strand
TAAGCTCCCCACTTAGAGTTCATGTCTTTTTGATCAAAGCTATTTTTATCTATTAATTTTTGATAGGAGTGACCCAATATAAAAGCTTTATAATTATCAAATTCTGATTCGCCTCCATAAAAGAAAGAAGTTTGATAGCCTACGTTAAATAGCTTTTGACTTATGGCTGGTATTTTTTGCATTTTTTCTGGCCACTTTACAATACTTCCAGTTCCTAAAGTTGGAAAACCTGTTAATGTGCCTATTAACCCTTTGTCTGTTCTATTGCCCGCAGCATATATTTTAGTGAATAAAACACCATCATTAATTAAACTATCGAAGTTTGGAGTAATACCATCTTCGTTACCTAGTGTTTTGGTTAAATTAGCTGTAAAACTCTCTAAAATAAATAAAACAACATTTGGACTTGCTGTTTTCAAAATAGTTATAGTGGTATCTTTTTCAACACTGTAGAGTTTGTTTACTTCTTCTTTAGCGGTATTTTCATCAAAATACAAGTATGGGTTTTTGTTCGTTTTTTTTGAAGCTAAAATGCTCGATATTAAATTCCACTCTGTGTTAAGCGAAGCATGATTTAAAATTTGGTAATTTGAAAAATAAGCCATGCTTTGGCTGTTTGGAGCTACACCGACACCACCTCTAATCAATAAAAAGTTAAAAGCTAAAATAAAAATAACAATTATTGATTTTAGCCAAATAGGGGTTTCAATAAATTTAACATACCTTTTAACTAGAGCAAATTCTAAATATAAAGCTGTAATAATAAGAACTATTAATATAAATAAGCTTAATAAAATAGGAGATGAGGCACTTGAAGCAAGAGCTTCATTTGGAGTGTCAATAGCAAAAGAAAGTGCTCTAGCATTAACTTTACTTCCCCATTCTCTATAGATGTTAAAATTGATAACAGATAGTATACTGAAAATAACGATTAGAACTTTATTATAGACGGAAACCCATTTAAAGTTAAAGGTTGTTTTTTGAGTAAAGTAACAATAAACAAATACAATTAATGGTGTTACGGCTATGTATGCCGTCATGGAAAGGTCTAATCTTAAAGCATGATAAAAGGTAGCTAACTTTTCTTCGAATGGAATATTTCTCAGTTTTTGATGAAAAATAAAAAGAAAGATAAATTTATCAATGGCGAAGAATAATAACCAGAATAGAAAAAATCTAACAAAAAAAATCAGGCTTTTAAACATTGACGCAATTTAATAAATTGCAATGAATAAAAGCCTGATAAAATAACTGTATTTGGGAAAATTATTCTCCTCCGCCTTGCATAGCCATAATTTCTTCCATTGTTTTTACTTCGTAACCACTAGGAACGTCTAAGCTAAATGGTCCTGTTTTTCCTTCAGCTATTGCTTTAAGTGTCATAGTAGTTTTTATACCATTCTGAACGCGAGTAAATTTAACTAAAGTGCCTTTTATATCTTTAAACTCTTCACCAGCTAATCCTTTTGGTAATTCAAGATCAGTAGTTGTCCATAACTCATAATTACCACCTTTATCATCTTTATAAGTGTATTTTTCAGCATTATAAGTTGCGATTACTTGTTTTTCACCAGTTGCAGTAAAATCACTAAATTTTGGAGCAGCAGCAACTGCTTTTTCATATTCAGCTTTACCTTGTTTAACAGCAAATTGCATTTGTGCAACAGGTACATCAATTAAAACCAAACCATTGTGAGTTACAAAATCACTGATTACAGTAATTGTAGCCGGACCTTGCTCCATTTCAATTTTAGACATTTGACCACTAAATTTCACCTTAGATTCTGTTGGTAATTGAGCTTCCATACCAGCTTGGTCAGCAGTAAGCGTATAGTCCATTTTGTAAGTAATCGTTCCTTCACTTACCTTCTTTTGTGCATTTGCAACTATTGCAGTGCTAATTAAAATTGCGGCTAAAACGCCAGTTTTCATAGATTTAAACATCATATTAATTTTAGTTTTGTTTACCATTTAATTTTTTCTTTATTTAAAAAAGATGAGACACCTTTTTTAAAATCTTCACTTTCCCTAACCTTAGCATTAATTTGGATCGCCATATTTAAGCTATTTTCCAAATTAGGATTTGTTGTTTCATTAATGAGCTGCTTTGTTACCATTAAAGCATTTGCTGATGTGTTGTTACACAAATTTAACGCAAATTCATTTACACTTTGATTTATTTCTTCACTTTTTGTTACAAAGGTGATTAGATTGTATTTTAATGCCTCGTCGGCAGTAAATAGTTCGCCAGTTAAAAGTATTCTCTTCGCAATAGTTTCGCTAGTTTTTCTCATTAAAAAACAAGAGACAATGGCAGGTACAAAGCCAAGTTTAACTTCCGTATAGCCGAAATTAGCTTCTGGAACTGCAAAAATGATATCGCACACTGTTGCTAAACCACAGCCACCAGCAATTGCATGTCCTTCTACTTGTGCAATTACAACTTTTGGTAAATGATAAATTGTAGTAAATAGTTTTTTTAGGTTGGCAGAGTCAGCAAGGTTTTCTTCATAAGAGTTTGCTTGCAATTGCTGTAAATAAGCTAAATCTGCACCTGCACTAAATGTAGTTCCATTAGCTTTTAAAACTACAACTTTAACCTGATCATCTTCCGAAGCTTTTACAAAGCTTGTTGTCAGTAGACTAACCAACTCTGGATTTAAAGCATTACGTTTATCTACTCTGTTTAGCGTTATCGTGGCAATTCTATTTTCTACTTTGTATAAAACTAGTTCTTCACTCATATCATTTAACTTCATTAAGGTCTATCAAATATGAAGTATTTTTCTTTAAAATATGATGTTGAACCTGAATTTTATTTGCTTCATTCCTAAATTTTTCAATCGTATAATCAGTATTAGTTGCATCTATGATTAATGAATTAAAAATAATTGCTGAACGTAAAGTATTAATTTGTTGTTTAGGATTTTGATGTAACCAAATTGAATTAAATTTTGGCAATCCTTCTATCTTTTTATAATTAAAGGAATAATCTAATAACAAAATTTGATATTGATGAAACTTGATTTGATGATCTTTTTTGACGAAAGTATTAACTAGTGTATCTTGTTCCCATTTTATAAAAATGATGTCTTCAATCTTCATTTTATCTAAAGCTGGCTGAATAAAAAACTGAAAAGTTTTATCCTCTGTGGTCAAATCTGTTACCAATATGGCCTTTTTGGCGTCAATAAATGCAGTAGCATAATTTTTTCTAAGGCTAAAAAATAAGATTTTACTTTGATTTAAAGCTGAAATCTTGTTGTAGGTTGCATAGCATTGGAATATACACAATAAACATATTCCTATAATTAATAGCTTTTTATCAAAATGAACTAAGGCTAAAATTAGCAAAGATAAAGCAACGCTTAGCAAAAGTAGTTGCCAATGATTTAACCAAATTGAGGTAATACCCGAAAATGGTAAATTGGCTATCCATTTTAATCCATTATTAGTTAAAGTAATAACCCATTCAAAAACTGGAGCTAAAAAATAGACCCTTAAAACTAAAATACCAATTCCTAAATACATCATTGCAATTAATGGAACTAAAATAAATAGGTTTCCTAAAAGAAAATACATAGGAAATTGGTGAAAATAATATACGCTTAATGGGAAAGTGACTAATTGAGCAGATAAGCTTAGTGCAACTGCCGACCATAGTTTGTCAAGCCATTTATTTTTGACATAAATCCATTTGTAGATTTTGGGTTGAAGGTAAATTAAGCCAAATACAGATATAAATGACAACTGAAATCCTACATCCCATATATAAAATGGATTGTAAACTAATAGTACAAATGCAGTAAAACCTAGTATATTATAATTATTGCTGTTTTTGTTAAACGCTTTTGCCAAGATAAATATGGTAATCATTATAGCAGAGCGCAAAACCGAAGATGAAAAGCCAGTTAGCAGGGCGTAATACCAAATTAATAAGCAAATGATGAATAGTTTAAGAATTTTAAATACTTTCTTCCTATCTAAAAATGACAACATTGCATTTAATAGAAAAAAGATAATACCCACGTGAGCTCCCGAAACTGATAAAGCATGTATTGTTCCAGTTTTACTATAAGCTGCTAAGGTTTCTTTACTTAAATCTGCTCTGTAGCCTAAAACTAAAGTAGAGGCAACCGCAAACGCCTCGTCGTTTTTAATTAACTGTCTATATATCGCTACCTGCTTTTTACGCTCTATTATAGCGTATTTTATAATTGCATTTCCGTTAGCATTATTTAATTTAATTATTTGGCTTTGATTAATGAATGTTTGTTGATAGATATTTTTAGCGGCTAACCAAGCTTTAAAATCAAACTCACTTGGATTGTATGCTGGTTCTACTGGCAAGTATTTGCTGGTAATAATTAATTCGTCGCCATAATTTATTTGAATTGGATTAAGGCTATCAATCTTTA
>JAIELS010000133.1 GCA_019752795.1 Sphingobacteriaceae bacterium | reverse complement strand
GCAATGGTCTACCAATTGAATCATAAGTTTTTCGTCCCATTATAATAGGATGCCCTGATGTTATTTCCTTAAAATGTTTTAAATCTGCGGGTAAATGCCATAGTAATTGGTTGTTTTTACCTATTGCATTGTTTTCTGAAATGGCAACTACGATTGATAATTTGTTCATTTGTTCAATTTAATAATTTACATCATCGTAATTAACGAAGTAATTTTAAAGTGTTTATAAGAAGGAGATTGCTACTTGTGTAACAATACGATTTGATTTATACCGCTACTATTCCTTTAATATGTGGATGAGGATCATAGTTTTCTAAAGTAAAATCTTCAAATTTAAAATCAAAAATATCTTTTACTTCAGGATTTATTTTCATGGTTGGTAAAGCCTTTGTATCTCTGCTTAATTGTAATTTAGCTTGATCGATGTGATTGTTGTATAGATGTGCATCACCTAGTGTATGTACAAAGTCTCCGTATGCTAAACCACAAACCTGTGCTACCATCATGGTTAATAAAGCATAAGAGGCAATATTAAACGGAACACCTAAAAATATATCTGCACTGCGTTGGTATAATTGGCAACTTAATTTACCGTCTGCAACATAAAATTGAAAAAATGCGTGACAAGGAGGTAAAGCCATGTTTTCTATCTCAGCAACATTCCAAGCGGATACAATAATTCTTCTCGAATCAGGATTGTTTTTAATCGTATTAATGATTTGAGTGATTTGATCAATCTTTTCTCCATCTGGTTTAGGCCAAGAGCGCCATTGCGAGCCGTAAACTGGTCCTAAATTTCCATTTTCATCTGCCCATTCATCCCAAATCCTAACGCCATTGTCTTTTAAGTATTGGATATTAGTGTTACCACTTAAAAACCAAATTAATTCGTGTATAATAGACTTTAAATGCAGTTTTTTAGTGGTAACCATCGGAAAACCTTCTTGCAAATTAAATCGCATTTGATAACCAAAAACGCTAATTGTTCCAGTTCCTGTACGGTCGTGTTTCTGAGTGCCATTATCCAGCACATGCTGCATTAAGTCCAAATATTGTTTCATACCTTAAATTAAAGCTTTAAAGAGGTTTCTTTTGATAAATACAAAACTAAAAATTTTAATATATTTTGTGCTTTTCGTTTATCCACATTGCGTGATTTTTTAAATTGATTAAAAATAAAGTAGATTTGAGCCACTTTTTAACCCTTTTTGATGTCTAAAAAAATATCTTTACTGTTTGTTCTTTTATTAGGCATTTTGCAAAGTTATCTGCAATCTCTATCTATCTTTGTTAAGAATAATCTATTCCTTTTTCAGGCTCTGGATGATAAAATAAAATATATAAAATGTTAGCTTTTGCAAATGCTAAAATAAATTTAGGTTTAAATATTACAGAAAAACGTAATGACGGATTTCATAACCTTGAAACTGTTTTTTATCCGGTTAAACTTTATGATGTAATTGAGTTAATTGATGCACATCAAACCACTTGCATTATAAAAGGTATAGAAGTTCCTGGTAAGTCTGATGATAATATTTGTTTAAAAGCTTTTAAAACTTTGCAGCGGGATTTTAATTTACCCAATCAACAAATAATTTTGCTTAAAAATATTCCAGTTGGTGCAGGTTTAGGTGGTGGTTCTGCAGATGCCGCATTTTTAATAAAACTAGTAAATGACAAATTCAATTTAGAATTGAGTGTGGCCGAAATGCAAAATTATGCTCGTGTTTTAGGTGCAGATTGTGCTTTTTTTATTGCGAATAAACCAGTTTATGCATTTGGTAAAGGTGATCAATTTGAAAAGCTAACCATTGATTTGAGTAAATATTTTATGGTTTTAGTAAAACCATCTGTACATGTTTCTACAGCTCAAGCTTACCAAAATGTTAAAGTTCAAAAACCTGCAAAATCGGTTAAAGAATTAATTCAATTGCCTTTAAAAGATTGGAAAAATCATATTTTTAATGATTTTGAAGGCTCTGTTTTTGTCCAATTTCCAGAAATTGACGAAATAAAAACACAGCTTTATACAGCAGGTGCTACATTTGCACTAATGAGTGGTAGTGGCTCGTCTGTTTTTGCAATTTTTGAAAAAGAAGTTAAGTTGCCAGAGTTAGAGAAAGACAACTTGGTTTTTTATAATGTCTAAATAAATAATAAACTACAAACACACAAAATCTACCAAGAAAATTTAGCCGTTGTGCGTTGGTAGTTAAAAAAGAATATGGAAATAAACCTTATCCGTAAAAGCGGGAAATTTAATTTTGAAGCAAGCAACGAAGCAGGATTTATGGTTGAATTGGACGCTAAGCTTGCAATTGGAGGTGAAGGCAAAGGTTTTAGGCCCATGGAGATGCTTTTAGTTGGTTTAGGTGGCTGTAGCGGTATTGATATCGTTAATGTTTTAACCAAACAAAAAGAACCCTTAAATGATATTAAAATAAAAATTAAAGCTACTCGTAAAGACGAAGAAATGCCGCCAATTTTTGATGTAATTGACATCAATTTTGAATTATTTGGAGATTTAAGTGTTGCAAAAGTAGAAAGAGCTTTACAAATGACTTTTGATAAGTATTGCTCTGTTTCAAATATTTTAGGTCGCTCAGCGAAAATTAACTTTAATTATACAATAAACAAATAATAATTGTCATATAGCAAGAGAAACTCTTGGTATTCGATACCCAAATTTTAATACTTATACAATGTCCGAAAATTTCGAAACCATCGCCATCCGTACGCAAACAGAAAGAAGCTTACATAAAGAACATTCTGCACCAATTTATTTAACATCAAGTTATAAGTTTGATGATGCAGAAGAGATGCGTGCATTATTCGCGAATGAAAAGGAAGGAAACGTATACAGTAGATATTCTAATCCAAATACTTCAGAGTTTATAGAGAAGATGTGCTTATTAGAAGGCGCAGAAGATGGATTTGCGACCGCAACAGGTATGGCTGCTATCTTTACTACTTTTGGTGCGTTTTTAAAAAATGGCGATCATATCGTTTCTAGCCGTTCGGTTTTTGGTTCAACGCACCAATTGTTAACTAATGTATTTTCTAAATGGGGTGTAACTTTTGATTACGCAGATTTAGATAAACCACAAGATTGGGAAGCATTAATTAAGCCTAACACTAAGATTATTTTTGTAGAAACACCTTCAAACCCGGGTATTGATATTATTGATTTAGAATTTCTAGCTGATTTAGCAAAAAAGCATCAAGTTTTATTGGTTGTTGATAATTGTTTTGCTACTCCATATTTGCAACAGCCAATTAAATTAGGAGCTCATATTTCAATTCATTCGGCTACTAAGTATATAGATGGACAAGGAAGAGTTTTAGGTGGAGTTATTTTAGGGAGTAAAGCTAACATTGTAGAGGTAATGAATTTTGCTCGTCATAGCGGACCATCCTTATCCCCATTTAATGCATGGATATTATCTAAAAGTTTAGAAACTTTAGCTGTTAGGATGGATCGCCATTGCGAAAATGCTTTAAAAGTGGCAGAATTTTTAGAAAATCATCCTAAAATTAAATTGGTAAAATATCCTTTCTTAAAATCTCATCCGCAATACGAAATTGCTAAAAAGCAAATGAAACAAGGTGGCGGTATAGTTACTATTGTAGTTGAAGGTGGGGTAGAAGGTGCTCGAAAATTTATGGATGGATTAAAAATGTTTTCTATCTCGGCAAATTTGGCTGATACGCGTTCTATTGCTACACATCCAGCCACAAGTACACATGCCAGATTAACAGAAGAACAACGTTTAGAAGTTGGAATTGAACAAGGTTCTATTCGCTTATCTATCGGGCTCGAGCATATTGATGATATTTTGAAGGATATTAAAGTCGCTTTAGATGCTTAACTAATATAATCTCTATCCTCCTCACTTAAACCGGACTTATTTTCTATTTCTCCATCAGCTTTTTCGATTTCAGGATCGTAACTGCTTACAGTTTTACGTGGTCTACCAACTAAAAAACCTAAAATAAAACCAATTAAAACACAAATGCCAATTACAATAAGTTTAGAAACATAAACATCACTTGCTACGATAAAATCGAATGGAACTTCATCATTATTTAAAAATAAAAATGCTGTTAAAAGTGCTGTAGTTATAATTACAAATATGATTTTTGACTTCATGATGATTTGATTTAATGCTGTGTAAATTGGTAAGGAATTTAAAAACTATAGTTAAAAATCCATTCTAATATGGGCTTTTGTTGGTATGTTTTATTTACAAATATAATTCTTGCACCAAAATCTACAATGGGTTGATAACGTAAAAGGTTTATACTACTACGTAATTCTAGACCAAAAGTTTTAGGTTGAGCTAAATTTGTCTCTTTGCCGATATTTTCATAATGAGTAAAAAATCCACCTCTAAGATTTCTAATGTAGGCAAATGAACCAATTTCTGCGTCTGGATATACAATAGGAAAACGATAGTTTAATAATAATGTGTTTGTAAGGGCTGATTTTGCTTTGATTTGATTGTAGCCGTATACAGTTTGGATTTCGTTTTCAGTACTAAAAACGCCACTTGTTTGTTGAAAGTTAAAACTTGTCATAAATGAA
>JAIELS010000051.1 GCA_019752795.1 Sphingobacteriaceae bacterium | reverse complement strand
GTATTTACATTGCGATTAAAAATTACAACATCGTTTGTATATTGATGGGCAACTAATAAGAATTTACCAGTTGGATCAATTGTAAAGTTTCTTGGACCTTTGCCTAAAGTACTGATTGTTTCTATAAAAGTTAATCGACCATCTTTTGTTATAGCAAACAAAGAAATCGTGTTTAAATCTCCTCGGTTGGTCTCGTATAAAAACTTTCCATCTGCTGAGAGGTGAATATCTGCTCCGTCAATTTTTCCTTTGTATTCTTTTTCAACCGTTCCAATTTCTTGTAATTTAGTTAAGTCGCCATCGGTATAATTAAACACGGTAATACTCCCATTAAATTCATGTGCTAAATAAGCAAATTTTCCATTTTTACTGAATACTAAATGTCTTGGTCCAGTTCCCGCATTAGTTTTAACAACTTGGTGTAAAGTTAAAATTTGGGCATTGCTTGTAGGGTTGTAACGATAAATGTAAATCTGATCTTCACCTAAATCGGTAGAAATAACATATTTTTTATCTTGCGAGAATTGAACTTGATGCACATGAGCACTCAACTGTCTTTTCAGTGGGTCAATGCTTTTCCCGGTATGTTGCACTATTTGTTTAACACTTGTTAATGAGCCATCAGCATTACGTCCAAAAACAGAAATGCTTCCGCCAGAATAGTTAGCCGAAATTACATTTTTTTCGTCATTTAAAATATAACATGGATTTTCACCATCGGTAAATTGTTTATTTAAAAAAGCTAATTCACCATTTAATGTATTAAAATTAAAGGAACTTACCTCACTATTTTTTCCTGTTTCATTTACGCTGTACACAAATTTTTTATCTTTACTTACAGTTAAAAAACTAGGATTAGTAGTTTTTACGGAGTTGATGAGCTTGCTTTCGCCTGTTTTAGCATTAAAATTGTAAACATAAATACCTTCACTATTTCCTTTGTTCGTATAAGTGCCAATCAATAAATTGTATTGCTGTGCATTTGTAATTACAATCATAAAAAGTAAAATTAGGACAAGGAATGATTTCTTCATAAGTTTTAAGAATATGATGGTACAAAAAAGACAACGATAATTCGTTGTCTTAATTTTATTAATTAGCTAAAATAGCTTTATTTTATCAAATGTTTAATCTGAATTAATTCGTGCTCTTCTAAAAATCTCCATCTACCACGTGGCAAATCTTTTTTAGTTAAGTTTCCGTAAACTACGCGGTCTAATTTAACAACGTCGTAACCTAGGTGTTCAAAAATTCTACGAACAATTCTATTCTTACCACTGTGAATTTGAATACCAACTTCTCTTTTACTTGCGCCGGCAACATAAGAAACGTTATCTGGTTTAATTAATCCATCTTCCAGTTCTAAACCGAATTGGATTTTATTAAAATCTCCTTGACTTAAACTTTTATTTAATTCTACATGGTAAATTTTAGTAATTCCATTTTTAGGATGAGATAATTTATCAGCTAAATCACCATCATTGGTCATTAAAATTAAACCAGTAGTATTTCTATCTAAACGACCAACAGGGTAAATACGTTCGCGACTAGCTTTTTCTACCAATTGCATTACGGTTTTACGTTCTTGAGGATCGTCTGTTGTAGTGATATAATCTTTAGGCTTGTTTAATAAAACGTAAACTTTCTTTTCTCGTTTTAACAATTCGCCATTGTAACGAACTTCATCTTTATATGGATCTACTTTATGTCCTAATTCTGTAACAGGGATATTGTTTACCGAAACAACACCAGCTTCAATTAATTCATCCGCCTTACGACGAGAGCAAATTCCAGAATTGGCGATATAACGATTTAAACGAATTAAGCCGTCATCTTTAGGCTCAGCAATTTTTCTTGCTCTAGTTGCAGGTGCAACTCTTTCTCCACGATCTTCCTTACCCTTATAACCACCTTCATCACGTTTTCTATATGGACGGCTATCTGTACTTCTAGATGTGCTACTTTTTTTCTCAGCGAATTTAGATTTATCGCCATCTGTGATGTAATTATCTTTTTTAACGTAACTGCGTTTTTCTGAAGAATCATCTCTCGAGCTACCTTCTTTAAAAGCCCTTGGCTTGTAATCAGCGTTTCCGCTATCTTTCTTTTCCCAAGGTTTAAAGCCGCCTTTGCTATCTGTTTTTGGTTTGTATGCTTTAGTCTCGTCTCTATCGCCACGCGGTTTAAAATCTTTATCGCCAGCTGTTGGTCTTGGAGCATATGGTTTTGAGTCACCATCACGAGTTGTTCTAGGCTTGTAATCTCTTGATGAGTTGTCTCTATCAGTTCTAGGTTTGAAATCTTTTCCTGCTGATGTTCTTGGTGAGTATGGTTTAGAATCTCCATCTCTAGCTGCTCTCGGCTTGAAATCTTTTGTAGTTCTTTCGCCTGTTGTAAAGCTAGATTTACGCTTCTCTTCTTTCTCATCTTTATCGCCAAATCTGCTTTTGGGTTTGTCATCACTTGCGCTAGTAGTTCTTCTGCCTGCGCTAGGTTTGCCCGCTTTGGACTTGTCATCCCGACTGTTCCTGTTATTGTTCTTTATCATGATACGCTTTTACTCGCATAAAATATGCGGGTGCAAATTTAAGCAAACTATTTCGTAAATTTTAGGGTAAAATGATGTTTTTAAAATCTTAGTTTAAAGCAGTTTAAACCTTGATTTTAGTGAAAAAATAGCTAACTATTTGATAATTAGATAAATGAATTGTATCTTTGCGGCGTTAAAAATATTAGTTCACAAAAAAAAGGAGGAAGATGCTAAAGAAACACCTCATTCCATGTACGGTAATATTAGTATTACTGGTTATGGCAAAAGTGTTTGCTTACACACTACCAGAAGTAAAAACAAGTTTAAAAAATACCACTACCACTACCATAGTTAAAGAAGCTGAAGAGCCAGCATTTACATTAGCTCAATTAGAATTTGCAGAAGAAACATTGCCTTTGGGCGATAATAGAATTGATAGAAAAATGAAGAAAGTTTTGGCTTCATTTAGGTATCAAAATCTTCAAACGAATCGTTTACACCGCAAAGCAGCAGAATGGTTTCCTGTTATCGAACCAATCTTAGCCGAGTATGGTATCCCCAACGATTTTAAATACATGCCTTTAGTCGAGTCTGGATTACAAGGAGGTACATCTCCAAAAGGTGCAGCTGGTTTTTGGCAGTTTATGCCGGCAACAGCTCGTATGTATGGCTTAAAAGTTAATGGCAGTATTGATGAGCGTAAAAACTTACGTAAATCTACAATCGCAGCTTGTAAGTATATAAAAGAATTGTACGGTATTTTTGATAGTTGGACCTTGGTTGCAGCAGCTTACAATGTAGGCGATATGCACATGAAAAGACAAATCAATAAGCAAAAACAAGACAACTATTTTAAAATGAAATTAAATAGTGAGACAGGTGGTTATGTTTATAAGCTCATTTCAATGAAAGAAATTTTGGAAAACCCTTATCGTAATGGATATGAAAACCAAAAAGCATTTATTGCTTATGATGCTCAAAAACCTCAAGCAATAACTTTGGTAGAGTAAAACTTGAAAAGATTAAATTCTGAAGCCATCTCAAAATTCGGGATGGCTTTTTTTATGATATGGTTTTGTCTTCTAAATGAAATGAAGAACCTCTTTCCTATTTGTTATAGTTAGAGATTCTTCGCTTTGCTCAGAATGACAAATCAATTTGTTATTTTTGCGCTAATATGTCATTACAAAAACTCCGTGTAATTTCTGTTTCACTACAACCAACTGAGGTTTTAAAAATTGATTTTGAAACTTTAGACGGTTCAAGGCTAAATTATACAGCTGGACAATTCTTAACCTTAGTTTTTAATGTTGATGGCAAAGAGCATAGACGTTCATACTCATTTTGTAGTTCTCCTGATGTTGATGAACCAATTTCTATTGCTGTTAAGTTAGTTGAAAATGGAGAAATTTCAAGATTTATACATCATCAATTAACCAAAGGTGATATTTTAGAAGTAGCTAACCCGAATGGTTTATTTATTTACCAAACCGAAACTGAAATTAAAAGAACTGTTTTTCTTTTTGGCGCAGGCGTTGGGATTACACCTTTGTTTTCTATTCTTAAAACAATATTAGTTAAAGAAGTAAATACTAAAGTAATACTCATTTATAGTAGTCGTACTGCTGAAGATACTTTGTTTTTAAATGAAATTGATAAATGGCAAGTAAATTATCCTGATAGACTAAAAGTGATCTACTTATTTAGCAATTCTAAAAATTTAATGCGAGCAAGGCTAAACGGTTTTTTGATTAACCAATTGGTTAAAGAAGAAATGGTTTATGATAAAAATGATGCATTATTTTATCTCTGCGGTCCTTATGATTATATGGATGTTTGTAAAATAACTTTATTGGGTGCGGGTTATCAGCCTAAACAAGTTAGAAAAGAAACATTTGTAATGCCAGAAGACGAGCTTGATGAAGATGATGCTACTGAAAAAATAGTAGATAAAAACACCTATTCGGTTAATTTACACTTTCAAGGTAAGGTACATCATCTCCTTGTGCCTTGGCCTAAAAGGATTTTAGATGTTGCGTTAGCTAACAAAATTAATATCCCTTACAGTTGTAGTGGTGGTGTTTGC
>JAIELS010000112.1 GCA_019752795.1 Sphingobacteriaceae bacterium | reverse complement strand
TTAAAACTTAGAACCCTATTGCTTTTAAGCGCAAACCACTATTTTCTTCCAAACCAAACATTAGGTTCATATTTTGAACCGCTTGTCCGCTGGCACCTTTTAATAGGTTGTCAATAATGCTAATAATAAATAATTTATTACCATGTTTTTCCAAGTGTATCAAACATTTATTGGTGTTTACAACCTGTTTTAAATCTATATTTTTCCGGCTCACATACGTAAAGAGATGGTCGCTATAATAATCTTCATAAAGTTCTTGTGCTTCTTCCAAAGTCAAATTACTTTCTAGATAAATTGAGGCTAAAATACCACGTGAAAAAGCTCCACGTTGTGGGATGAAATTTAAACTCTCAGAAATCGAAGGTTGTAATTGCGTTAAGCTTTCTCCTATCTCATTTAAGTGTTGATGCTCAAATGCTTTGTATATGGAGAGATTATTATTCCTCCAACTAAAATGTGAAGTAGTTGATAAGCTTTGTCCAGCACCAGTGGAGCCTGTAGTAGCATTTATATGAACTTCCGATTTTATTAATCCTGCTTTTGCAAGAGGCAATAAACCCAATTGAATACAAGTTGCAAAACAACCAGGGTTTGCAATGTTTTTAGCTGTCTTTATCTCTTCGCGATTTAATTCTGGTAAACCATAAATGAAATCTTTAATCTGAAGTCCAGAGTCTGGAGTCGAAAAACTAGCATTTGCGTTTAGCCTAAAATCCTGAGATAAATCAATGATTTTGATATTTTCATTAATTGGATTTGCCGTTAAAAATTTCTTTGCATCGTCATGACCAACACATAAAAACAACACATCGATATCTTGAGAAACATCACTAGTAAAACGTAAATCAGTATCGCCAATTAAATCAGTATGCACGTCAGAAATTAAATTTCCGGCATTGCTGGTACTGTTTACAAAAACGATTTCTACATTAGGGTGATTAACCAAAATGCGTAACATTTCACCACCAGTATATCCTGCACCGCCAATAATTCCTGCTTTTATCATACCATTAACTTTTTAACTCTCCGTTTACTTTGTGCCAAATCATTACTTGGTTACCAAATATTTTAGAGAAACCTTTAACATCCTCGCCGCTCCAAGTATTGTTCATTTCTCCATAGCTACCAAATTTATTACTCATCAAATCGTTCGCACTCTCAATTCCAATAACGTGAAAACGGTAAGGCAATAACTCTACAAAAACTTTTCCATTAACGGTACTTTGTGTAGAACTTAAGAAAGCTTCTATATCTCTCATAATTGGATCATGAAACTGACCTTCATGTAGCCAATTACCATAAAAAGAGGCTAAATTTTCTTTCCAACTTAATTGCCATTTGGTTAAAGTATGTTTTTCTAAGGCATGGTGTGCTTTAATGATAACCATCGGACCCGCGGCTTCAAAACCAACACGACCTTTAATACCAATAATTGTATCGCCAACATGCATATCTCTGCCTATACCATAAGGAGCCGCCATGGCTTGTATTTTCTGTATCGCAGTTACTGAATCTAATTTTTCTCCGTCAACTCCAACTAGCTCTCCTTTAACAAAGGTCAATTCTACTTTTTTACTTTCAGTTGCCGTAGCTTGTATCGGCCAAGCGCTTTCTGGCAAAGTTTGATGTGAGGTTAAGGTTTCTGCTCCTCCTACTGAAGTACCCCACAAACCTTTATTAATTGAATATTTGGCTTTTTCAGCAGTATATTCTACACCATGTTTAGCTAAATATTCAATTTCCGCTTCGCGTGATAATTTTAAATCTCTAATTGGTGTAATAATTTCCACTCCTGGAATAAGGATATTAAAAATCATATCAAAACGAACTTGATCATTACCTGCGCCAGTACTACCGTGAGCAACATAATCTGCACCTATTTTTTTTACGTAATTTGCAATTGCTGTTGCTTGACAAACACGTTCTGCACTAACCGATAAAGGGTAAGTGGAATTTTTAAGTACGTTTCCGAAAATTAAATATTTGATACTATCGTTATAATAGTTTACTGTTTCATTTACCGCCGCGTGAGATGTTACCCCCAAAGCATAAGCTCTTTCTTCAATTTCTTTTAAATCCTCATTGGAAAAACCCCCAGTATTAACAACAACCGAGTGTACTTCTAAATCCCTATCTTTAGTTAAATGAATACAACAAAATGAGGTATCTAATCCTCCGCTAAATGCTAAAACAACTTTCTTTTTCATTTATTTAAATATTAGGGTAAACAATAATAAAACAGATTTTAAATTAGGTTTTGGTTTTACAACTAATCTTTGTTTAATTCTCATGAAACGCTCATAAAGACCTGGTTTCTTTTGTAGTTCTTCAGCAAATTGCTTTGCAGCTTCGTGTTTCTTTTCTGCCGGATCGTAAAGCATTGCTGTACACATACAGTTTTTTCGATCTTTCATCTTTAAGATTTCAAAATTAACACAGCTTTGGCAGCCTTTCCAGAATTCTTCATCTTGTGTTAATTCAGAATAAGTAACAGGCTCATAGCCTAAATCAGAGTTAATCTTCATTACCGCTAACCCAGTGGTTAATCCAAATATTTTTGCTTTTGGATATAACGTTCTCGAAAGTTCAAAAATTTTCTCCTTAATGGCGTGTGCTAAACCTTCTTTCCTATATTTTGGACTTACGATTAAGCCACTATTAGCTACAAATTGACCATGACTCCATGTTTCAATATAGCAAAATCCGGCCCAAGAACCATCTTTGTGAAAAGCAATTACGGCTTTACCTTCTTGCATTTTGCCCGCAATATATGCTGGTGTACGTTTAGCAATGCCCGTACCTCTAGCTTTTGCTGATTCGGCCATTTCGGTTACAATCTCTTCTGCAAACACAATATGCTCTGCAATAGCGATCTGAACTATAAATTCATTAATATCCATTCGTTTTCTAACGAAAAATTTAAGGTATTCTTGTTAATTGGGTTTTTAGAGAGGATCAATTCCTCGTTGGTATTAGTTAGACGAACTAAATACGCGGCGTAAAATTTTGCCGACTTGTAGTGATTGAAAACACAGGATGTAAGCGCTCAATAAATAAACTTTCGACAGCAATATTCTTTGCTTCTAAAATTGAAAGTTTATGTATAATGTTTTTGCTCATTTTGCTTTTATATCCTATATTAAATTAATTGAGGGGCAAAGGTTTAAATAAAAAATGAGTTGTGCAATAAGAATCGTATTTTTTTACATTTTTATAGCGTTTTAAACCCCTTTTTCTCAAAAATCTCTTTCTGCATATCCTTAAACTTTAATTAATTATATCATTCAACAATCGTTTCTTATTTAGAATTATTCAAAATAATTTGGAAAATAGTTAAATCTATCGTTAATTTGTCGCTCTTTAGAATTAATCCAAATAAAAATAGTTTAAATAATGAAAAAAGTAAATTTATTAATCGCATTAATTTGCATCGTTTTAACATCGTCTGCCCAAACTAAATTAGATCAAGATCGTGAAGCCATTAAAGCTTTAGCGGGCTTCTATAAAGTAACATTTAATTATGCTGAAACCTTTTCGCCAAATGATGATTACAAATTTCATGAAAGACATCGTTCTTCTGCCAAAGAAATCGCTATAATTTTAGAAGACTCACCTAAAAAAATTGTTATTCAACATTTATTAGTAATGAGAGGAGACAGTATGATTATTAAACATTGGAGAGAAGATTGGACTTATGAAGACCAACAGATTTTAGCATTTGATAAACAGGATACTTGGAAAAAAGTAACTCTTACGGCCAATGATGTAAAAGGTAAATGGACCCAAAAAGTTTATCAGGTTGATGATAGTCCGCGTTACCAAGCAATAGGAACTTGGGTACATGTAGACGGAAGAAACCAATGGCAAAGCAATACAGATTCTCCACTTCCTAGAAGAGAATATAGTGAACGTAGCGATTATAATGTATTAAATCGTGGTAATAATCTATACTTAACTTCTACAGGATGGATGTTTGAACAAGACAATAAAAAAATAGTTCGCTCTGCTACTGGAGATAAACTTTTAGCAAGAGAAAAAGGTCTAGAAGAGTTTATTAAAACGGATCCAAAGTCTTTCGGTTATGCACAAAAATGGTGGAAAGAAAATGAAAGTTTCTGGAAAGATGCTCGTGCAACTTGGGATACCGTTTTTGCAGAAAACAATGTAATTAAGTTAGCTGCTAAAGTAGATAACAAATTATTATATGAGCAGTTTTTTGCTTTAAGTGATCAATCGGTAAAAGAAAAATGGTCTTCTGAAAAAAACAAAGAAAGCATCAAAAAAATCATATCAGCTTACCTTACTAAAGGCTAAGCAAAAATCAATTTTAATTTACAGATGGTTTTGTTAGGCAATTATTATATTGCCTAACAAAACCATTTTTTTATGAAAAATATTTTAACGCTAATAATTGCCGTTTTTTCTTTAAGCTGTTTTGCGCAAGATATTAGCTATACTCAAAAAACATTGGTCAAATTAACATCCCAAAAATTTTGGGGAAGAGGTTATACTAAAGATGGAATGGCTAAAGCAGCAGAATTTATCCAATCAGAATTTAAATCTTTTGGTTTACAACCAATGGATGGAAAAGATTTTAAGCAAAATTTCACATTCTCAGTTAATACT
>JAIELS010000026.1 GCA_019752795.1 Sphingobacteriaceae bacterium | reverse complement strand
GTTTCAATTTCGGTTAAATCGTAACCAACAAATTCGGTGTCATTATCTTGGTTTACAATGATCCAATCGCCTGTATCAACAGCAGTTGCCGCACGAGAACGGTTTTTTTGGGCAGTTAGTGACTTTTCATAACCTTGCATATCAACAGATAGTCCTCTTTCAGCTGCCATTAATTGCGTTAAATCGATAGGAAACCCATAAGTATCTTGAAGCATAAATGCTAAATCACCTGGAACTTTATATTCAGAGCCATCTGCATTATAATATACACCATCAATTAATTCAATATGATTCCAGACTTTTGCTCCAACTATATCATTTTCAAAAGTTCGTATTCCTTGCTCCAAAGTCTTCAAAAACGAAACCTCTTCTTCTAATACCACTTTTTGAACAAAATCTTTCTGCAAATACAATTCGTCAAAAACACCTTTAAACTGCTCGGCTAAAACTGGTACCAACTGGTTTAAGAATGGTTCTTTTAAGTTTAAGAAGGTGTAAGCGTAACGAACTGCTCTACGTAAAATACGACGAATAACATAACCTGCTTTATTGTTAGATGGCAACTGACCATCAGCAATTACAAATGAGATTGCTCTGATGTGATCAGCCATTACACGCATCGCTACTGCTTCATTCCACCCTTTATCTCCAGGTTCAGCACTGCTGCTATATTCAAATCCAGATTTTTCTGAAATATATTGAATTAGTGGTTGAAAAACATCAGTATCATAATTAGACGTTTTGCCTTGTAAAACACGCACCAAACGCTCAAAACCCATTCCAGTATCAACGTGTTGTGCAGGTAAAGGTTTAAGCGAACCATCTTTAACACGGTTAAACTGCATAAATACATTGTTCCAAATCTCAATTACTTGAGGATGATCTGCATTTACCAGATCTTTTCCGCTAGTTGCGGCTCTTTCCTCAGGAGTACGACAATCTACATGGATTTCAGAACATGGTCCACATGGTCCAGTATCTCCCATTTCCCAGAAATTATCTTTTTTATTCCCTAAAATAATTCGGTCTTCATCAACATATTGTTTCCAAAGTTCAAAAGCTTCGGTATCTCTCGGTAAACCTTCTTTTTCATCACCTTCAAAAATAGACACATACAATTGGTCTTTAGGAATTTTGTAAACCTCCGTTAATAACTCCCAACTCCACGCAATCGCTTCTTTTTTAAAATAATCGCCAAAGCTCCAATTACCCAACATTTCGAACATGGTGTGGTGATAAGTATCTATACCAACTTCTTCTAAATCGTTATGCTTACCTGAAACACGCAAACAACGTTGCGTATCTGCAACACGTGGATATTTGATGGCAGCCTCTCCTAAAAACAAATCTTTAAACTGGTTCATACCAGCATTGGTAAACATTAATGTTGGGTCATTTTTTACCACAATTGGCGCTGAAGCTACAATATGATGTTGTTTACTTTTGAAAAAATCTAAATAGGTTTGTCTAATTTCTTTTGCTGTCATGATCTCTAGAAAATTTGGAACAACAAAATTAAAATTTTATTGCGGTATTCTACTAAAATCCCTTTATATTTGAATACTTTAAGTAAAAGCTACAATCAATTAATAATCAGACTAAAAAATGCCATACAAAGAGAGAGAGATTAATAAAATGTACTACACCATGGGTGAAGTGACAGAAATGTTTGGCGTAAATGCATCACAAATTAGATTTTACGAGAAGGAATTCGATGTACTACAACCCAAGAAAAACAAAAAAGGTAATCGTCTTTTTACACCAGAAGACATTGAAAACTTAAAAATAATATTTCACTTGGTAGACGATAAAGGATTTACACTTAAAGGCGCAAAAGAGCATTTAAAAAGTAATTCTTCTGAAGTAAAAGAAAATCAAAAAGTAATTGCATCATTAGAAAAACTTAAAGATTTCTTATTAAAATTAAACGAAGAAATTTAATTTTTAATATTTTCAAACTATTTAATTAGTTATTCTTATCTTGTAACTAATTAAATAGCTTACCATGTTTAGATTATTATTAATAAGTGTTTTAACAACACTCTCCTTCTCACTTCATGCACAAGTGATAGATTCTATTCGTTATAAAAACAAAAGAATAGATACCTTAATTAAAGTTACCCAACAAGATTTTGACTCTTATTTAAAAGACAGGAATAATACTCCAGCACATTGGGATAAAAATATTGTTTTAACTATCATTAAAGGAGCTAAGTTCATGAGTTCTATTTCTAAAATAACATATCAGGATGCGCTAGCTTTTCATGAAAGCAACCAAAGATTTACTGACTACATCAATCAACCAATAAACGAAAATACGATTAATGAATACATAACGCTTCGAAAGCTTACAATTGATACGGTAGGTAAAACAGCGAATTACATAAAAATTATAGCTAATGCACGTCATAGCTATGCACAAGGTGAATTTTTAAATGGCTTATACCCAAAAGTAAATTATATTGATGCCTTAATTGAAGCTGAAGAATTTATAAGATTGCGGAGTTTAGTTGATAAAGTTTTAGTAATTAAAAGTGCAAGAAAACTCTATTTATATAAAGACGGTAAAGTTTTAAAAACATACCCAATTGCTCTTGGCTTTAGCCCTGTTGGACAAAAAGAACGTGAAGGTGATGGTAAAACTCCAGAAGGGATTTATAAAATTGATTACAATACCACATATGATGAAAAAGCTAAATTATATTCCTTTCATCTTTCCTACCCAAATAATATTGATAAAGCTAGAGCAAAAACCAAAGGACTTACAGCTGGTAGCCATATTATGATACATGGCACCTCTAAAGGTATTAAAAAGCGTAAAGATTGGACAAATGGATGTATTGCGATTAGCAATACGGCTTTGGCAGAATTTCAATCGATAGTATTTACTGGAACAGAAGTTGAAATAAGAAAATAATGGAAGCTACATTATCTATCAAACGTTTAATGATATTTCTCAGGATCTTACTATCCAGCAATTTTATTATTTCATGTTCTAATGCACAAGAAGATAAAGTGTTAGCTGAGAATAAATTTATGAGAACAAAGGTTTACCAAAGCGATTTGGATAAGTACATTCTTGACAAAAAAATAAAAGATACTGTTCAGAAATCTAAATTTTATGTTGAAATATTAGCCAATGCAAAGGCTAGAATGTATATACAAGGTATAAGCACTTCAAACTCGCCAAAACTTAATTATAATGAAATACTATTAGAAGCCGAAAAATTTATCACCTTAAAAAACATGGTCAATAAAGTTTTGGTAATCAAAAGCGAACGTAAAATGTACCTGCAAAAAGACGGCAAAACCATTAAAACATTCCCAGTTGCACTTGGTCCTAATCCTATCGGGCAAAAAGAAAATGAAGGAGATGGAAAAACACCAGAAGGAACTTATACGTTAGATTGGCAGAGACATGAAACGCCAACTTTTCATTCCTTTCATGTCTCTTACCCTAATGCTATAGATTCTGCAAGAGCCGAAAGCAAGGGTTTAAAACCAGGTAGTAATATTATGGTACATGGAACTTCTAAAGGTGTAAAAAAGAAAAAAGATTGGACAAACGGATGTATCGCCTTAAGTAATGTGGATATGACTGAATTTAGAAGAATTGTATTTCAAAATACTGTAATAGAAATCAAGAAATAACTTTCTTTTAATTTATTTGATTAAATCATTCTAGATGTAAAAAATTTAAAATAACAATGGCTGTTACCTAATTAGCCGCAATAAAACTAGCCTGATTATTTTTAAATAAAAGGTTGAGTTCTAAATTAACTTCATTGTTAGCTTTAAAAGCTGCTGCATTAATTTTAGAGTCTTTTTTATAATCATTTAATTTTATTGATTTTATACCTATCAGTGATATAGATTGGTCTGCATTAACTAAATAACTAAAATCCATTTCAGTTGTCTTACTCACACCTCCTATTTCTAAATTACCAACAATATGAATTAAACTCATATAAGGTAAAATCATTACACGTGTAAGTTCAAAACCCAAACTATCATTAGTAAAATGTTCTGGCAAAAGTCTAGCTGTACTTGATAAAGTGGTTTTTATTGTAAAAGATTTTACATCATCTAAATTCCCATCTTTAAATACAAAATTACCCTTAGCACTTAGGTATTTTGAATTTTCTGAAACAGAGAAATTATTTTTAAAAGAGTCTGCTGCTAAATTAACCACAGCGTTTGGTTCAGTTTTAAAAATTGATTGGGCATTGATATTTTGAAAAACTAACACAACTAATACAACCGACAAACAAACTAATCTTTTTAGTGTATCAATGCGTTTATAAAAATAACTGTAGCTTTTTTTCATAATCTATAATTTAGATGACTTTTATTTAAATGGAGCGTGCCAATAATCTAATCTATAATATTTTCTCAACACCTAAATGTAACTTTTACACATACATTACACCTATATTAAAAAATTTATATCAAGGAAACAGTTAAAAAGCTAATTAATAATAATTTAAATTATAAATAACATTCCTAATGTTAAATTAAAAAAATTAATTAACAAATAAATAATATTAGAATGATATAAAACAATTCCCCATAAAGTAGAAATAAGTACACATAACGTAGAATTAAATCTACATTAAGAGATTAGTTAATTGAATATAATTTAGTAGAATAGCAATTTGTAATGTCCAAAATACAATAAACTCCATGTTACTTTACCATTCAGCCACAAAAAAAAGTATAATTTGCAACTAGACAAAATCTAGTTATTAATCTGATTAACAAGGCTTAGGACTATAAAAAGCAATATTTTTTAAATTTTTATAGAATTATCCT
>JAIELS010000119.1 GCA_019752795.1 Sphingobacteriaceae bacterium | reverse complement strand
ACCCAAAAGAAAACTGAACCTTCGCAAACTGGAGAATTACAACAACAATATGTAGAGCATATCTTTCATCTACAATCTCCATTTAATGAAGTTGATGAAAATAACAAAGGTCCATTAAATAGACAAGTTATTCCGAAAGGGAATGATATTATTGACTCGTTTATTAAAAATGATCCACAAATTAAAGCTCCTAAAGCAGAACAAATCAATACAGAAAACAAAGCAAAGAAAAGTGCTGAAGATCATAACGACCTTGTTTCAGAAACTTTAGCCGCTATTTACATCGAGCAAATGCTTTATCACAAGGCAATAGATACTTATGAAAAATTAAGTTTGAAATTTCCAGAAAAAAGCCGTTACTTTGCCGACCTTATTCAATCTTTAGAAAAAAAAATATAACAACAACATAAACCATGGTAACCTTATTAATCATTTTATTAATTATTTTCTGTATCGCATTAGGTTTGTTCATTTTAATCCAAAACCCTAAAGGTGGTGGTTTAGCAACTGGCGGTGGTACTGGCAGCAACATGTTTGGCGTACAACGTACTGGCGATGTTTTAGAAAAAGGAACTTGGGTTCTATTAACCTTGATCGTTGTGGTTTCATTAGCAATAACTACAATTGGCAAATCTGGAGCAGGTATGTCTAGTGGCAGCTCTAAAATAGACGAGCAAATTAACAAAGTTGCAACTCCATCTCCAATTGGTGGTGGCGCTCCGGCAACTACTCCCGCTACTACAACTACACCAGCAGCAGGAGATACTACAAAAAAATAATTTCAATTAAACGAAAGATGGAAACTCTTAAGCGAAAGCTTAGGAGTTTTTTTGTTTAACTTTATTTCTTGGTGGATTGGTGATAACACCAATCAGAAAAAAAATCAATGAAAAAGTCACTCATCATAACATTAGGTTTAATTACCTTCCTTTTTGGGCAGTATTGTGCTGCCCAAATAAAAAACACGGATAGTTCTACAATTAAATTTTGGGACATTCATAGTCTCATTTCCAAGGAATTTAAAGCAGATCATAGGCTTTTAGACACGGCATGCATAAATACCTTCGTTCTTGTAAAATTTAAGATTATTAATGCTAAGATAGACTCAATAGAATTCACAAAGTCTACGCCGGCGCCAATTAGAAAAGCGTTGAAAAAAGCGCTTCGTATTGACAATGGTGGATTAACCTTAATTGATGGAAAATCTTACGAAAAAAAGACCATTATAATTCCTATTCATTTTTCGTATTTAAACAATTGTAAACCAGCCGCTCCAATAGAGATAGACAGCAATGGAGCAATAATCGAACCTCTAAAAAAAGATCAAACTTCGTTAGTCCTTGGGTTTAGAGAAATGTTAGATTTTGACAGTGGTAATAAATCAAGCATAGACTGCATATGGTTGAGTTCAATGTATTTCACATCAATGTATTAAGTATTTAAATTAGCAACCAGCTGTTTGAGCTATTAGCATAGCGCATTTCGAACTTTTTTGATAAACTCGATTGAAATCCGTTAAATTATTATTCAACCTTTTAATAGCTGTGGATTAGTGATAATATCTACTACAAGGCAATAGATAAAGTAGGTAGTAAAACACGAACCAAAGCAAGAGACATAAACTATCTTTTTTTGTTTTCTGCCAGACTGACACCCATAAATTATAGCTTATAAACCATTAACTGACAGCAAATGCAAATTTGACAAGCAAAACAGTCTTGGCATAAAAACTGATTAAATCTATACATCGTATTTATTACGAATTAATTCAATTATAAAAACTAAAAATAAAAGTATTTATGTCATTAAATCTTAAACCAGTTGCTGGCACGGCAAACAGAGTAATTGTTGAACCTGCTGCGGCAGAAGAAAAAACAGCATCGGGAATTTATATTCCAGATACGGCTAAAGAAAAACCATCAAAAGGTATTGTAATTTCAGTTTCTGAAGAAGATGCTGAAGGTAAAAAACCAACCGTTAAAGCTGGTGATGTAGTTATTTACGGAAAATACGGTGGTACTGAGTTTCCTTACAACGGAAAAGATTATCTAATTATGCGTGAAACTGATATTTACGCAATCGAAGGTTAAATCTTTAAAAAATTAATTAATCATATAAACTGATATTTTTTTTGATAAAGACAATGTCTACTATCTAAATACTAATATCTAATATCTAAATAACAATGGCAAAACAAGTAAAATATAACGTTGAAGCACGTGACGCCCTGAAAAGAGGTGTTGACATTTTAGCAAATGCAGTAAAAGTAACTTTAGGCCCTAAAGGTCGTAATGTAATTATCGATAAAAAATTCGGTTCACCAGCAATTACTAAAGATGGTGTTACCGTTGCTAAAGAAATTGAATTAAAAGACCCAATCGAAAATATGGGTGCTCAAATGGTAAAAGAAGTAGCTTCTAAAACTGCAGATATTGCAGGTGATGGAACAACAACTGCTACTGTTTTAGCACAAGCAATTATCACTACAGGTATTAAAAACGTTGCTGCTGGTGCAAATCCAATGGATTTGAAACGTGGTATAGACAAAGCTGTTACTGCAGTTGTTGCTGACTTGAAAAAGCAGTCTCAATCGGTTGGCGATGACAACAATAAAATTAAACAAGTTGCATCTATCTCTGCAAACAACGACGATGTTATTGGTTCGTTAATTGCTGAAGCAATGCAAAAAGTTGGTAAAGATGGTGTAATTACTGTTGAAGAAGCAAAAGGTACGGAGACTGAGGTTAAAACAGTTGAAGGTATGCAATTTGATAGAGGTTATTTATCTCCATACTTTGTAACTAACGCTGATAAAATGGAAGCGGAATTAGAAAGTCCTTACATTTTAATCTACGACAAAAAAATTAGCAACATGAAAGAATTGTTGCCAGTTTTAGAAAAAACTGTTCAAACTGGTAAACCTTTAGTAATTATTTCTGAAGATTTAGATGGTGAAGCTTTGGCTACTTTGGTAGTAAATAAAATCCGTGGTTCTCTGAAAGTTGTTGCTGTTAAAGCTCCAGGTTTTGGTGATAGAAGAAAAGCAATGTTAGAAGACATCGCAATCTTAACTGGTGGTATCGTTATTTCTGAAGAGAGAGGTTATAAATTAGAAAATGCTGATTTAACTTACCTTGGTTCTGCTGAGAAAGTTGTAGTTGATAAAGACAATACAACGATTATCAACGGTGCTGGTCAGTCTGATGATATCAAAGCTCGTGTTGGTCAAATCAAAGCTCAAATCGAAACTACAACTTCAGATTACGATAAAGAAAAATTACAAGAGCGTTTAGCTAAACTTTCTGGTGGTGTTGCTGTACTTTACGTAGGTGCTGCAAGTGAGGTTGAAATGAAAGAGAAAAAAGATCGTGTTGATGATGCTTTACATGCAACTCGTGCAGCTGTAGAAGAAGGTATTGTTGCTGGTGGTGGTGTGGCGTTTATTCGTGCAGTTGCTGCTTTAGCAGATCTAAAAGGTGTTAACGAAGACGAAAATACTGGTATCCAAATTATTCGTCGTGCAATTGAAGAGCCATTACGTCAAATCTGCGAAAACGCAGGTATTGAAGGTTCTATCGTTGTACAAAAAGTAAAAGAAGGCAAAGCAGATTTCGGTTACAATGCTCGTACAGATGTTTATGAAAACTTAATTGGTGCTGGTGTTATCGATCCAACTAAAGTTTCTCGTGTAGCATTAGAAAATGCAGCTTCTATTGCAGCAATGTTATTAACAACAGAAGTTGTTTTAGCAGACGAACAAGAAGAAGCAGGCGCAGGTCACGCTCACCCACCTATGGGCGGCGGTGGCATGGGCGGTATGATGTAATTCAAGCTCAAAGCCAAAAGACCAAAGAAATATTGCTTTAGTCTTTATCCTTATAAAAAATTCCTCAAGACGAACGTTTTGAGGAATTTTTTGTTTTTGATATCAGTTATTAAATCAATTGTTAAGAATAATATTTAATCTCACTCCCACAATTAAATATTATTGTCGAAATTAGTTCATATTCGAAATACATCTATATGCAAAACTTTTTTGAAAACGCCCATTTTATCACTCAAAGCGAAGTGAATAAATTTTTACTAGCTACTTTACTCTGTGGCTTAATTGGTATAGAAAGAGAATTTAGAAGTAAACAAGCAGGTCTAAAAACGATGATTATGATTGGATTAGGCTCTACCCTATTTACCATTTTATCTGTTAAAATTGGCTTAGGCTCTCATGACCGTATCGCTTCTAACATTGTAACCGGGATTGGATTTTTAGGTGCCGGCGTAATTTTTAAAGAAGATAATCAAGTTAAAGGTTTAACAACTGCCTGCGTAATTTGGATTGTAGCTGCTATTGGAATGGCTGTAGGTGCGGGTTATGTAGAACAAGCTACTGGAGTAACGATAGTAGTTTTGCTAGCTTTACTTATTTTCCCTTATGTAGAAAATTTTGTAGAACGTAAATTTACTAAAAGGACATATCGCATTGTAAAAAAATACGAAAATGAAAGTTTAGAAACTTACGAAGAATACATTAGAACAAGCAGACTTAAATTACATAGAGGTAAACAAGAGTTAGCTAATGGCATTATCAGTGGCACCTGGATAGCGGTAGGAAGCCCTAGAAACCACAAGAAATTTGTAGATAAAATGTTAAGAGATGAGAAAATAATTGCTTTTGATTTTTAATAACCTATACTTGGATAAATTTAACTTTTACAACTTCCAAAAGTAAAACTATTTTCGAATCCAATTCCTTATTAAGAAAGCTATTATATAATATTAAATAATGCTAGGAGAGCCATGTTATAATATTAGATATATTAA
>JAIELS010000054.1 GCA_019752795.1 Sphingobacteriaceae bacterium | reverse complement strand
GAATAAAAGATCTCCTCAGTTTTATATAGTGGCAGGTGTTTTGGTGGTTAGTTTGTCTTTTGCGTTTTTAATGATCCCAAAATCTATTCCCATATTTTTAGGTTTATTAAGTGTAATTTGTTTCACTTTTGGCGAAATGCTTTCTATGCCTTTTATTAACACATTTGTAATTAAGCGAAGCAATACGTTTAATAGAGGGCAATATGCAGCTGGTTTTTCTATCGCGTGGTCTATTGCACAAATAACACCAATAGCTGGGTTTTATTTAGCAGAAAAATTAGGCTACAATTTACTTTGGGTTGGTATTACAATCTTACTTTTATTTTGTGCTTATGGTTATAGCAAACTAAATTTTGAGGAAGAAAATTTAGTTTCAAATTCCATTTAAAAAAATGAAATATTTTCAAACAATAACATTTTTTAATTGTTATTAAAAAATGAAAAAACGTATACACATTTTAGAAGATGATAAGGATATAGGTTATATCATCGAGTTTTTACTAAAAGACGAAGGTTATGAATTGCAACTTTCCTCTACAGTTAAAGAGATGAAAGAGAAATTAAAAGATTCTATTCCTGATCTTTTTATTTTAGATGTAATGTTACCAGATGGTAATGGGATAGAAATTTGTCACGACTTAAAGAATGATATTTTTACAAAACACATTCCAGTTATTGTAATGTCTGCAAATGTTACTAATAAAAAAAATAGTGAAATGGCCACGCCAGATGAGTATATCAGCAAGCCATTTGATTTAGATGATATAGAAAGTACAATTAAAAAGCTTTTAGACAAAAAAGCAGCCTAAATATTTAGAGCTTACTGCTTAAACTGCCATGGCAATCGGTCAATTTTATCTCCAATTAGTTGAACGGTTTCAGCAGTAAGTTCTTCTTTTGCATATTCCTCCATCATCCAACCACCATCTTTTTTCCTGATATTCCCAATTGGCCGATTGTCCACTGTTACCCGGTATAAATTTTTATCAATTGGTTTAACTTTCACAAGCTGAGTACCTAGGCTATAAACCAAATGTTCTTCCATGTGGCAAATATGGAGATAAAACCACAATGATTTTTTATTAAAATTTAAAATCATTTCAAATTACAAATTAATATATTTTTCAGCTTCGTACTATAATTGTTAATTTGCAATCTTTAAACAGCTATGGAATTGCAAGAAAATTTATATTACATTAATCAGGTTTTTGATAAAACTTCAATACCCCAAACAGGAACAATAGATACACAGTTTGAAAGTTGTACATTTAAAAATTGCGATTTAACCCAAGCCGATTTCTTCGGTTGTGATTTTATAAAATGTACTTTCGAGCGTTGTAATTTAAGTATGGTTAAATTTGGTCATAGTGGTTTTGATAAAGTGCATTTTGATGGATGTAAGATGATAGGAGTAGATTTTTCGCATACTAAAGACTTTCTCTTCAGTATAGATTTCTCTAACTGTATATTAGATTATGCGGCATTTATGAAAAAGAAAAATCGCAAAGCGAAATTTAGCAATTGCTCTTTAAAAGGGACTGATTTTTCTGAAGCAGATTTAACTTCGGCAATTTTCGAAAAATGTGATTTAAGTACAGCAGTTTTTATGCGTAGTACTTTGAGTAGTGCAAACTTCGTTTCATCTTATAACTTTACTATAGATCCTGAAAAAAATTTACTTAGAAAAGCTAAATTTTCTTTGGATGGTTTGCCAGGCTTATTAGAGAATTATGGTATAATTGTTGAAGAAAACTAAATTAATTATTCATCCGTTAATAACTAAACAACATATCAAATCAGTTATGAATAAAAATACATTTAAAAATTTATTAGTTGTCGCACTTGTTGCTTTAATGCCTTATGTTTCGGTTGCACAGCGAAAAGCTAATTGGCAAAATCTCGATTTAAAATTAGATTCTACTTTCGGTATTAGTACAGAAAGAGCATATAAGGAATTATTGAAAGGAAAAAAATCTACTCCAGTTATTGTGGCTGTTTTAGATGGAGGTGTAGACTTAAATCACGAAGATTTAAAACGAGTGATTTGGAGCAATAAAAAAGAAATTGCTGGCAATGGAATAGACGATGATAAAAACGGATACATAGACGATGTAAATGGTTGGAACTTTTTAGGAGGTAAAGATGGTAAATCTGTTGAGTTTGAGACTTTAGAATTAACTCGCCTAGTTCGTAGAGATAACGCTCGATTTGCAGGTTTAACTAGTGAAACTGTTGCAGCAAAAGATAAAAATGATTATGATGTTTTTATTACTAATCGTGCGGAGCTAGAAAAGAGATTAATTACGGCTAAAAGTAACGTACAAGGTATTGCTGGCTTTAAATACGTACTAGAACAATTGGTGAAAAAAATGGGTGTAACAAATCCTACTGTTGCCGATTTTGAAAAATTTAAGCCAGAGGGACAACAAGAGGAGCGCATGAAAGCAACTTTGTTGGATATTTTAAAAGAAATGGATTTTAAAACATTTTACGAAGGTCAAATTGTTGCGGGTTATAAGCAATATACAGAACAGGTAAAATATAACTTAAACTTAGATTATAATCCACGAGATATAGTTGGTGATGATCCAAATAATAGTACGGAACGTTTTTATGGAAATAATGATATTAAAGGTCCAGATGCTTTGCACGGGTCGCATGTTTCTGGGATAATTGGTGCCGATAGAACAAATGATCTGGGAATTAAAGGAGTTGCGGACAATGTAATGATCATGGGTGTTCGCAATACGCCAAATGGCGATGAGCGAGATAAAGATGTGGCAAATGCTATTCGTTATGCAGCAGATAATGGTGCAAAAGTTTTAAATATGAGTTTTGGCAAAGCTTATTCATGGGATAAAGCGGTTGTAGATGAAGCTGTAAAATATGCAGTTAGCAAAGATGTTTTATTGGTGCAGGCTGCAGGTAATGATAACGCAAATATTGATGTGGAACCTAATTTTCCATCAAGAAAATATTTAGATGGTAAAATTGCAACTTCTTATATCGTTGTTGGCGCATCTAATTACAAAGACGATGAGAGTTTAAAAGCAGAGTTTTCTAACTACGGTAAAACAGCAGTCGATGTCTTTGCACCTGGTGTTCGCATTAATTCTACTGTGCCAGACAATAATAAATATGCAGAAGAGGATGGTACTAGTATGGCTGCGCCAGTTGTAACTGGTTTAGCAGCTTTAATTCGTTCGTATTATCCAAAATTAACGGCTGTTCAGGTAAAAGAGATTATTTTAAAATCTGTTGTTAAAGTAAACCATAACGTAAACATGATGAAAGGTGCGGAGACAGTAAGCGTTCCGTTTTCAGATTTATCTGTAACGGGGGGTATTGTTAATACTTATAACGCATTAAAATTAGCAGCAACTTATAAGTAACCTCACCCTATTAATCTTGGTGCTTAAACACACTTCCTTTGCCTCCCTCTCCTTAAGGAGAGGGACTTATAGGCATTGCAAATGCCTCAAATTTTCAAAGCGTGAGGCTTAAGGCCTTGATAAATCTCGGCAAATAACAAGCCACTGCCCCCGCCATAATGCATAATTATTGGTAGGTTTGGATTTAGTTTTTTTAACCTTTTATTTAGTTCTAGCTCGCCCTCAGCACTTAAGCCAGCACAGATGAGTGCTAAACTAAATTCCTTTTTAAAACAAATTTCTATAGCCTGCTCTACAGAAAAGGCGATGGTTGCTAGCCACTTTTCTTCTCGGTCAATTAACCTAGCAATGGTTTCCATTATAGGTTTGTTGGTACCAATGATTAATATTTGGGTTTTATCCATTAGTCTTTAAATTTATTTACAGATTTTTCCTTCTCTCGGAATAGAAAGTGTCGCTTGAGCGGACGATGAGGTTAAAATTCCATCGGAACTTCCATCAACAAAAATTCTGCATCATTAATAGCTTTTACATCAAAACTATCAGTTTCCCAAATTCCAAAACCATCTCTAGTTTCTAACAATTGACCGTTTACTTCAATTTGACCTTTTAATACAAAAATATAAACGCCATCGCCTTTTTTATTCAAGGTATAAGTTTTAACTACGCCTGCGTTAAATTTGCCCATGTTAAACCAAGCGTCTTGGTAAATCCAAACTCCAGCATCGTCTGCATTTGGCGATAAAATCTGAACAAATTCGTCACGCTTGTCTGTATCATTTAACAAAATTTGGTCGTAACGTGGCGTTACATTTCTTTTATTGGGAAATAACCAAATCTGTAAAAATTTAGCAGGGTTTTTAGAATCAGCATTATACTCTGAATGATAAATTCCAGTTCCTGCACTCATTACCTGAATTTCTCCAGCTTTAATGGTTGCCGTATTTCCCATGCTATCTTTATGTTGTAAATCTCCTTCTAGCGGAATAGAAATGATTTCCATATTGTCATGGGGATGCTCTCCAAAACCATTTCCACCAGTTACGATATCATCATTTAAAACTCTTAATGCTCCAAAATTCATTCTTTCTGGATTGTAATATCCAGCAAAGCTGAAACTTTGATAACTTTTTAACCACCCATGATCAGCCACTCCTCGAGTGTTAGCTTTGTGCAATACTGTTTGTGCCATAATTCCTTATTTGTTGATACAAAGATAAGCTCGGTTAATACCTAAAGTATTGATGTAAGATAAGAAGTGTTTTAGAGTGACTAGAAATAATTGTGAGCAGTTGCTTATATAAATTCTGAAATCAAAAAATATTTGTAGCTGGTAAGAATTTATTCTAATTTAGAAAACCATCTTTACCCTATAAAAACAATAAACAATGGCAACTACAAACACCTACTTAAACTTTAATGGAAATTGCGAAGAA
>JAIELS010000157.1 GCA_019752795.1 Sphingobacteriaceae bacterium | reverse complement strand
CACAAAAATGTAAGAGTATTTAAATCTAATTTTCAGGCAAAATCAGACTCGCTTTTTTATAGTGCCGCCGATTCTACATTAAGATGGTATCAAAATCCAATGATTTGGTCAGAAAGTTCACAGCAAACTGGCGATACGATTTATGTTCAGTTTAAAAACAAAAAAATCAACAATCTACAAGTACTTAGAAATGGTTTTATGGTAAACACAGAGGGTGATTCTACCAGGTTTAATCAAGTAAAAGGAAAGATAATGACTGGTTTTTTTGTAGATGGCGAACTGAGGAATATGTATGTTGACGGTAATGCAGAGAGCATTTACTTTACAAAAGAGAAAGAAAAAGGGCAAGAAGTTTATAAAATGAATCAAACCGTAAGTGGTCGTATCAAATTTAGTTTCTTCGAAAAAGAGTTAGATAATATTAAAACGATTAAAGATACTGAGGGCGCTTACTTTTCTGATAAAGACATCCCAAAAGAACCAACTTTAACAGGCTTTATTTGGAAACCAGAATTGAGACCAACCAGCAAAGCGGACGTTATAAAAGGAAGAGCTACAGTAAAACCTAAAAACGAGGTTAAGCCTGCAACAAAAGCACCTGTAAAAACAACTACAACTAAAAAACCTGTAGTTACTAAAAAAGGGGCTAATACTTTAAAACCGGCAGTTAAAACAGTTACTATTCCAGAAAAAACGATTGCTAAACCTGTTAAAATAGATAGTGTTAAGGTTGATAGTGTTGCCAAGGTTAAAAATTAAACACATAGGTAAATAGTTCACATACAAAAAATGCTCAACCCTTATGTTTTCTATGCCTCTATGTAGTGAAAAATCAATAACATAATTTCTTCCTAACACTTGTAGTGTTAAAATAGACACAGCAAAAACGACAATAAAAAACTAATTTAGTTCTGCTTTAAAAACTCAATAAGTTTTTTCATGGCCAATGCCCTATGACTTATTTTGTTCTTAAGTTCTAAATCCATTTCGGCAAATGTTTGGGTATAGCCATCTGGTTCAAAAATAGGATCATAACCAAAGCCATTTTCGCCTGTTGGCGCTAACCTAATTTTTCCATTAATCACACCTTCAAATAAATGGTTAACTCCTTTATGAACTAGAGAAATTACTGTTTTAAATCTTGCGTTTCTATTGCTGATGCCTTCCATTTTTTGAAGTAAAAACATCATATTTTGACGATCACCTCTTTCGCCACTGTATCTTGCAGAATAAATTCCAGGCTCATTGTTTAAAGCTTCAACCTCCAAACCACTGTCATCAGCAAAACAATCTATTTGGTAATTTTGCACAACATACGTGCTTTTGAGCGTTGCATTTTCTGCAAATGTATCTCCAGTTTCTGGAATATCTACATCGCAACCAATATCTGTAAGATTTAAAACTTGATATTTATGCGCTAGTATTTCTCTAACTTCTATTGTTTTATTTGCATTTTGAGTTGCAAAAACAAGCTGATTATTCATTTATTTAAGCTTTTGTAAACTTGCCCACAATATCTTTTTGCTAGTTTGATCACTATCTAAATCATGTAGGTTTGTGGTAAAAACTAACTTTGTTTCCCCAAGTTCATTCAGTTGATGTAATGGTTGCTCCGCTAAACCTAGTTGCTTAGCGTTAACGCCAAAAGCTAAAACCAATTTGCAGGCAAAAAAATCGTTAAAATCTGCATAAGTAGCGGTATTGTAGTTTGCATAATTTACCAATGCAAAATCTTTTGCCGTTAATGCAATTGCATTTACCAATTTGCGCAATAGCTCTCTCCCTTGTTCCGTACTCACCTCATTTTCGCTATCATTTACCAAAATCAAAATATTTCGTTGATTTTTCCCTAAATACTTAAAATCAAGCTTAGGCTTAAATACCATATTTGGTTCTTGAACCATTGATAAATCAGCTATTGGTTCTTCATAAACCTTAGCCTCAGTTTTTGGCAAAACGACGCTTTCAGTCTGCGCCACCTCTTGCACTTCGTTAACAGGCTCAACAAAAGCAGCTTTAAATTCGTCCTTTACCAAATAAATGTCTTCGGTAAAAAATAAACGCAAGGCTTCAGCGTTACTTGTTAATTGATTAGTCATGTTATATTTAATGAAATTATTTTCTGTTAAATTTAGTTAAATATCTTATTATAGCGCCTTAAATTATTACTTTTAACATTTAAATTATTTAGCTATTGTCTTTTGTGAGAAAAGTTTGCTCCACTTCTATTTTAAGTTTACTTTGTTTTGTTGCATCTGCACAAAATATTGCATCCGTAAATGGAAAATCTATTAGCAGTAAAGAATTTATGTGGGTTTACAAAAAAAACCATGGTGGTACTACAGCCGCTCCATATAAAGATTTAGCTGCCTATTTAGACTTATACATTAACTTTAAATTGAAAGTTATTGAAGCAAAAAGTATGGGGCTAGATACCGATACAGCCTATAAAGCAGAAATTAATGGCTATGAGCATGCGCTTAAAACACAAAAAAAATCTTTGCCTAAAAACAAAGAATACGATTTCATTATGAATGAATACAGAGAAGGTGTTTTAATGTTTAATGTATCTGAAATTAAGGTTTGGAGTAAAGTTCAAGATGATGAAAATCAGCTCAAAGATTTTTACACAAAGAATAGCGCTAAATACGATAAACAATTTGAAGACTCTAAAGGACAAGTAATTGCCGATTATCAGCAACAGCTAGAAAACGAATGGATTAAATCACTAAAATCAAAATATACAGTAAAAATTAATAACGATGAGCTTAAAAAGCTAGCTAAACCTTAGTCTAAATCTTATCCGAATTAATATTAACTTTGCACAAAATACAACCCAATAAAAAAGAATGAAGAAATTTTTATTCATAACAAGCGCATTCATTTGCTTGTTTATAAATGTACAAGCTCAAAAGAAAAATCTAGATAAAGTTGTTGCCGTTGTTGGTAATAACATCATTTTATTATCTGACTTAACGCAGCAATATGCAATTTATTTGAGCTCTGGTAATCCGCCTGAAGAACGTATAAAATGTGTTTATTTACAACAGATGTTGATACAAAAATTGTTAAAACAACAAGCTGAAATCGATTCGATTATGGTTGATGACAACCAAGTTGATGACGAATTAGATAAACGTATGCGTTATAATGTGCAACGCATGGGCGGACAAGAAAAGCTAGAAGCGTTTTTAAATAAATCTTTATTGCAATATAAAGATGAGATGAGACCAGATGTAAAAGAAGGTTTAATTGCTCAAAAAATGCAAGCTAAAATTACAGAAAATGTAAGTGTTACGCCATTAGAAGTAAAACAGTATTTCGACTCGTATCCAAAAGATAGCTTACCAGATATTGGTACTGAAGTAGAGGTTGGAGAAATCGCTTTACATCCAAAATTAACTAAAGCAGAAAAACAAAGATATTACGATAAGCTTGATGCGATGAGATTACGTATTAAAAGTGGTGAAGACTTTGCTTTCTTGGCAAAAACATACTCAGAAGATCCTGGTTCTGCTCCAGAAGGCGGAGATTTAGGATTTTTCGACAGATCAACCATGTTTAAAGAGTTTACAGCAATGGCTTTTAAATTAAAAGCAGGAGAAATGTCTCCAGTTTTTGAAACCGAAGCAGGTTACCATATTTTACAAGTAATTGAGCGTAGAGGAGAACAAGTACACGCCAGACATATTTTAGTTAGGCCACAAATTACGCCAGAAAGTTTAGAAAGAGTAAAGCTTAAAGCAGATAGTATTTATAAAGATATTACAAGCAAAAAACTTCCTTTTTTCACTGCTGCTTCCCTATATTCAGATAATAGAGAAACACAATACAATGGCGGTATGATGTTATACGCCGACAATGTAACGGCTAGAACTACTTTTATTCCGGTAGAAAAATTAGATCCTTCAGTTTTCGTCGTTATTGATACGATGAAAGTTAACGAAATTTCTAGACCAGTTCCTTTTCAAGATGAAAGAGATGGGAAACAAGGCTACAAAATATTTTTATTGAAATCTAAAATACCTCCTCATAAAGGAAATTTAGAGCAAGATTATCCTAAATTTAAAGAGAGAGCGCAAAAGCAAAAAGAAGATAAAATTGTAAGTGAGTGGTTCGAAAAACGCAGAGAAACAAATTACATCAGAGTTGACGAAGAATTTGCTGACTGTGATGAAATGAAACTTTGGGTTAAAAAAGACAAAAAATAAACTACATGCAGTTTAACAACGAGGTAGAAGCTGTAGATGCTTTGCACCAAACTTTTAACAAAATTAAAAGTGAGATTGGCAAAGTAGTTATCGGTCAGGATGAAATTATTAAATCAGTGCTCATCGCTATTTTTAGCAATGGGCATTGCCTTTTAGTAGGCGTTCCGGGCTTGGCTAAAACTTTATTGGTACAAACTGTTGCCAATGTGTTAGATCTCAATGCTAACCGCATACAATTTACCCCAGATTTAATGCCTAGCGATATTATTGGTGCAGAAATTTTAGGAGAAGACAGACATTTTAAATTTATTAAAGGTCCAATTTTTTCTAATGTAATTTTGGCTGATGAGATCAATAGAACGCCACCAAAAACACAAGCTGCCTTATTAGAGGCCATGCAAGAAAAAGCGGTTACCGCAGCTGGCATTACGCATCAATTGCCACAGCCATTTTTTGTTTTGGCTACACAAAACCCAATTGAACAAGAAGGCACTTACCCGCTTCCCGAAGCACAGTTAGATCGTTTCATGTTTAACATTCAGTTAAATTACCCAGCATTTGCTGATGAATTAACCATTGTAAAAAATACGACGAGTAACCATCAAGTTCAAATTGAAAAAATTATTAACGCAGCTGAAATTC
>JAIELS010000050.1 GCA_019752795.1 Sphingobacteriaceae bacterium | reverse complement strand
GTATACCAGTTATTACATTTGCTCTTTTTAGTCTTTCTGGAACAGCTAATTCTTCGCCATTGTATGGTCTAAATACTGAAGTTAAATCGCCACAAATTGCTCTACGCCATGGACTAATATTATCGCTTTTAATTTTTTTACCCGTTTTATGAGTTAAAAATTTCTCTAAAAACATTAGAGAAGAGGTATGGTCAAAAACCTCAGAATTAACAAAACCACCTTTGCTCCAAGGCGATGCAACTAGCATCGGCACTCTATACCCTAAACCAATAGGACTATCTTTTTTATACTCGTAATCTGCCCATGCAGCCAAGCCATCACTCACTTTTCCAGTTGATAGATCATCGGGTTTAGGCGCTACGAAAGGAGGTAAATGATCAAAATAACCATCATTTTCATCATAGGTTAAAATGAAAATTGTTTTCTTCCAAACCTCTGGATTTTTAGTTAAAATATCTATTGCTTCAGACACATACCAAGTGCCATAAAGTGGCGAACTAGTATGATCTGAGAACCGTTGTGGCGCTACTAACCAAGATACCGTAGGTAAATTCCCTGTGTCTACATCTTTTCTAAATTGTTCAAAAATATCTTCTTTAGGAATATTTAAAGTTTCTTCTTTACCTTCTTCATTCTTAAAGCTAAAAGGAGCCAATTTAGTATAGTCTGGGTTATTAATATTTGTGGTAAAAGCCTTATCAATCAAATTTTTTTCTCTCTGAGTGAGTTGGTTGTATTTGGCTAAAACTTCTTGGGGGGTTAAGGCTGGATGACTTGATTGATCTCCGTTTTTACGAAAATAAGCAGATAATTTTACTTGGTGTCTTTTTACATATTCTAAAGGATTATCACCATAATTTCCAGTCCAATCATCAATATCCTCACCTTGTAAATCTGCTGTCCAGATTTCGTTTTGATATATTTTCCAACTCACCTCATTATCTTCTAAAACCTCTGGGAAAGTTCTCCAATCTACAAACACATTGTTACGAGATTCGGCTTGTGAATTGTTTACCGCAGCTATACTATTTGCATTTTGCTCTGGCCGAATCGTCCCTGTCCAAAAAAACAATCGATTTGGCGTTGTACCAGTTAATGAAGAACAAAAATGATGATCACAAATGGTAAAAGCATCAGCCATTGCATAATAAAAAGGAATATCTTCCCTTTGGTAATATGCCAAACTCATTAGGGATTTTACAGGAACCCACTGATCATATTTCCCTTTATTTCTTGCCGCAACTTGATCGCTCCACGAATGCGGAAGACCTCCTTGCCAAGTAATTTTTGTTTTGTTAATATCTACATGAAATGGTGCAAATGTTTTCCCTTTAGCATCGCTTTGCAACCATACTTTATTTTGATTAGGTAATGTTTTGGCTCTAGGATCATTAAAACCTCTAACACCTTTCATTTTACCAAACATATGGTCAAAAGATCTATTCTCTTGCATTAAAAAAACTACATGCTCTGCATCTAAAAATGTACTACCAATTGCTGGGTTAATTGCCATAGCTTTTTGTATAGACATAGGAATTACATTTGGCAAACCAAGCGCACCAGAGAGCATTGCAGCTTTTTTAATAAAATCTCTTCTCGAATCCATAATTAATATTGGTAAAAATGCATATCAGATTTAATTCGGTTTTTTAAAAAAAAGTTACCGACCATTCACGTTTCCATTCTTGATTGGCAGCTAGTTTAATCATACCTTCTTTATCTTCTAATTCTTGATTGTGGTTAACGCCATCAGCTATGCCACACCAAGGCTCTAAACAAATAAAATTTGCATCTTTTGCAGCCCAAATCCCAAAGTAGGGAAAATCTTTAAAATGAAAATCTAAACCATTGTAATTCTTAGTATTCATTAAAGTAATACAATCGCTTTTTAAATTTTTGAAAACCAAGGCATCTTGATAAAATAAATCGTGTTTTAAAAACAATTTACCCTCATTTAATTGAATATTTGATGTTTCTTCGGCTATTAAATTATCTACGATGTGATGATAAGTTAACTCCTCATCTTTATTAAATTGTAAATAGTAATCTGTGTAAATCCCTTCATTATTTAAAGGTGCAGCAAATGCTGGATGTGCACCAATTGAAAAAAATAAATCTTTTGTGCCTGTATTAGTAACTTCGTAAGTACAATAAATATCAGTTCTGATCAATTGATATCTTAAACAAAGTTCAAATTCAAAAGGATAGTTCTTTAAGGTTTGATGATTAGAATTTAGCCTAAAAATGATTTCATGCGCAGAGATTTTTTCATAATCAAATTCCATATCTCTAGCAAAGCCATGCCGAGGTAACTCGTAAATCTCTCCTTCAAATTTGTAAGAGTTATTTTTCAAAGCCCCTATAATTGGGAATAAAACTGGGCTGAATTTTCCCCAAAATTTTTCATCTCCACTCCATAAATATTCAGTTCCACTATCTACTCCAGTAACATTTTGTAATTCAGCTCCTTTTGCAGCAAAAGTTAAACGTAAATGTTCATTTTCTAAAGAGATTGTCATATAGCAAAAGTAGATAATCGATTTTAAATTTGGTAGTTTATGACCGTTAAATATCGTTAATAATAATTATTTTATAATTGAATTCAATTTGTCATTTTTCGCCGTATAACGCCATTAAAACCCACAACAGAATCAGGTAAGCTATTGAGCTTTATTTCTTCATTGCTTAACGGAATAAAAGACTTTTGAGTAAACCTCATAGGCTTTTTAACTGGTATGTCAATTACAGTATACGCTTTTTTGGCTAAATCGCTATGACCCAAAATAGGTCTTGGTCCATCTCCAATACAGCCAGAGTTAAGTAATTGCACCCCATTTTTTTCGGCTGGGTAATAAGCATGTTGGTGGCCGCTAATGTACATGTCTATTTGATGATTTTTAAAAAAAGCTAAGGCACTATCTGGACTAGAATTTACTTCGCCAGGTTTATTTTTTGCAGCCACAATAGCGTATAAAGGTAAATGTCCGAGCAAAATTCGCATTCTTGCTTTCTTTGCAACCTCCAAATTAGTTTGCACTTTCATCCATTCAAAAAGCTCAGGTTTAATTTTAGCCCCAGCTGCATCCCAGCTCATAAAAAACACATTATTTTTAATATAACTAAAGTAAAAAGGATAATTTTCGGCATCAACAAATGTTAAATTAGTAGCTTGTTTTTCTCTTTTCCAAAACTCAGCTGCAATATTTCTATCTTTCAGAAAATTAGGCGAAGCATCATGGTTTCCTAAAGTAAATCCGAATGGAACCTTAGCATTTGTAATCGGATTAAAAACGGTTGTCTTAAAACTTAGCCACATCTCTTTTATATTTTGTTCGGTTAAAGATGCTTTTTGTCCTGCCACCATATCGCCACCACACAAAATAATATCTGGTTTAATTCTTCCAATTTCGCCAATTACAGCAGGTACATCTTCGCTATAAGTTAACGAACCGTATGCGGCATTCAAATCGCTAATCAATAGAATTTTTAAAGGTTTATCTTTTGTTTCAGCTTGCCATGATTTTTGTTCTAAAAACGTAAATGAGCTTAAAAAAAGCACCAATAAGCATACAACTTTTATCTTCATGTTGTAATGTAAATGTTTTAAAGGAAATTTTGCTATCCAAAAAAAAAAATAACTTTATGGCAGACATTTGGGCTCTTACTAGAATTCACCCAACAAATGCTTACTAAATTAAATATCATGAAAAAATTATTGTTTATTTTACCAATTGTTCTAATCTTCGCTTGTAAAAAACCTAATCAACCAAGTGGCCCTACAGGTATAACAGGACCATCAAGTATATCGATATTTTTTAAAAATAATGTTGGTCAAGACCTATTAAACTCGACTACTCCAAACGCAATTGATCCTTTAAAAATTCAGCTTTTAGATATCAATGAGGCTGGGCAAAAATCAATTTATTTTAAAGGTCACTTGGATTACCCTAAAGGTTTTCGACTAATGCAAGATAGTTCAGGTGCAAATTTTATGACACTTACCTATGGTGGAGGATTTAAAGTTGGCAACAAAATAACAAGATACCTTAAATTTGATGACGGTAGTGAAGATAAAATTACTTTTGAAGTTATAAATCCTATATACATAGAAAACCTTTGGATAAATGATATTCTAAAAGCTACTAGGAATGGTTCAAACGTTGTAGCCCCAGTTGAAATAGTTAAATAATAGAAAATAACGATAAGTAAATCACAAGCTTTTAGGCAACAAGATTGGCTTGCTAATTACTTATTCATTTAATTTATAATTAATTTTTTAAACCCAGTACTCAGCGTATCTGCTATTTTTCCGTCTGCTTTTTTGTAGATGATATAAGCTTCCAAATCTTTTTTATGTTCAACAAATTGGATTGCTTTTTCTACCGGCATTAACATCAATGCGTTATCATATCCATCAGCATCTATAGCTCTTTTAGCAAAAACAGTAACACTAATCATCTCACTATGTATTGGATAGCCGGTTTTAGGGTTAATAATGTGTCCGTAGTTTTTATCTTGGTAAGCAATAAATTTCCGATAACTTCCTGAAGTTGTAATAGCGCCCTCAGTAAAAGAAACGATATGTTTTATTTTTGCTTCTTCAAATTCATTTTCTGGCGGACCTTCAATGCCAATTTTAATTGCACTTTGATCTGGTTTTGGACCTTTTGCTCTAATCTCGCCACCTAATTCGATCACGTAACTTTTAATTCCTTTAGATTCAAAAAAATCTGCAACAACATCTACACTATAACCTTGAGCTATTCCATTTAAATCTATTCTTACCAGTTTATTTTTTTTTGATAAAAAATTTTCAGAAAGTTTAATTTTATCCATCCCTATCATTTTTTTCACAGAATCAATTTGTTTTTTTAACTCAGCTGGTTTCTGCATTAGATGCTGTTCTTTTTGATTGTAAAAGCCC
>JAIELS010000034.1 GCA_019752795.1 Sphingobacteriaceae bacterium | reverse complement strand
TTTGATGAGGAGATAAACCTGCTTTCTTTCTTAATCTATTATCATCAATTTCTAAATAGGAATTATAGCCAAAATGCGGCACAAATTTCTCTAACTCAATATAAGTTCCATTAGTTATAACCGAGTTTTCTGAATCAAAAGATACAAAACCAGATCTGATTACATTTATGGAGAAATCCATTTTCATAGTTGAACCAGGATGGAGTACTGTTTGCAAATCGATAAATTGTTGATTAAACTGTTTATCAACCTCTTGTGCTTTAGCCTTAGGGATATTAATTTCAAATTCGTTTACTGACTTATGTAAAGTGATCCAAAGTCTTTTAATGGGTTCATTAGTTTCATTTTTTAAAACATAACTCCCTTTAACGGTATATCTGGCTTCATTTGGAAATAAATCGACTTGAGTTTTAATAGATTTTATAGTTGGCTGAGGTAATTTATCAAAAGTGCTATACTTTTTTTCGTAATTGATATTCCAATTTAAAGCCTCCTCTTTATTTTGATAGTGCCCAATTATATTGGTTTGCTGGTAAATAAATGCACCACAAAAAATCCAAACCAAAAGCGAAAATACAACTAAGAATTTTGATTGATACAAAGACTTTGGCAGCGATTTTAAGCGATCTAAAAACGTGAGCTGTAAACTGCTTTGCCACATTCCAATGGTTAAAACCGAAAGTATGATTGCAAACCCTAACCAATACAACATATACCAATTAAATGCATTGGCATAATAACCAAAATTGTTGAAATAAGAGAATTGAAGATCTGGTACTGTTGCAAACCTTAATAAAAAATGCTCGATGCCCAATTTAGGCGCAAATGAAAATGCGAATACAACTATCATGCTTAACATCATTCCTAAGTACTTATTGTTTGCCAAATTTTGGATAAAAACGATGAGTATGATGAACAAAAAAAGTGGAAAAGCACTGTAATAATAAAGAGAGAAATATTTAAGCAATTCGATATGACTATAGCCATTAAATAATTGCACCGCAATGCCAATGGCGATGTTGGCTGTAACTAAAACCATTACCAAAACCGCTAAGGTTAAGCATTTCGAACCCCACAAAATTGCATTTTTAACTGGTGTACTATAAATTAAAGCTTGAATATTTGATGTTCTTTCTCTAGCAATGATTTCTGCCGCATAAAAAACCAATAAAAGCAATGCAAATTTCATAGCACGCATTTCTTCAATAATTGATCCTGTAGTTGGCAAAAATCTAATGCCATAAGGTCCGTAAAGGATGTTATCTTTCAATTCTATTGCAAAAATGAATATCCATAACAACAACATCACCATAAATGGAATATGTTTGAATAAGGAAATAACTTCTAACTTAAACTGCGATTTAAATGTTGACAAGCTATACTTAAATCCATTTGTAGAAACATTAAAATGCCTAAAAGGAATAATTGCAGTCTGCTTTATTGGTTTACTTTTTTGTTTAGACTGACTTTGACTTTGCACCCTAAAATTAAAGAAGCGATAACTTATTGCAATTACCAAAACACTGCAACCCAACCAAAGCAAACGATTAATCAAAAACGTACTTCCTAATGGAAAAAGCTGTTCGTTTCTCTGCAAATTTGTCCAATTACGAGTTTCGCTAAAAAAAGAAGCTAAGCCAAACGGATCAATTATAAAGGGTAAAATACTAGGATCACTCACTTTTACAGAGTTGGCCAACAATGGTGAATTACCCAAAATAGATGCTGCCATATATAAAATATACAGTAACACGCCAGCAACATAAATTGCTCTTACATTTTTGGTTAAAACGGCTGTACAAAAAATTAAACTACATGGAAATAATACGTTTGGTATGCCAAAAATTACTAAAGGATACAGGTAATTAATGATATTTACTTTACCAAGCTCAGCGCCATCCACAAAACAAGTTCCGATGTAAATGCCCAAAACTGTACAAACTAACAAGGCAAAAACAGCTAAAAATAAACCAGAAAATCGTACAAAAAAATAAGCTGTTTTTGTGATTGAGGTGGTATACAACACCGACTCCATTTTATAAATATGATCTCTTAATACAACATTGGCACAAAATAGTGTTGCTGCAAAAATGGTAAGCAAAGAAAACAGTGCTATAATATTGGTAATTACATACGGCGAATTTCGATGAACTTCACTCCCGCCAAACCCACCTTGAACTGCAGAAAAACAACCTAATGCTAAAAATAAAAAGCCGGCAATAATAAATGTTAGTTGAGTAAATTGATATTTTAACTCAAATTTAAACATGGAGCTTAGCATGATACATCCTCCTTTTGCTGTTGTTGTCCAAATAAAGCAGAAAAATAAACTTCTTCTAAACCTGGATAAAATGGTTCGAAACCTGCTGTAGGTTGCTGATCTGCCAATACAAATACTTGTATTTTACCAGCAACTATTCGAGTTGAAATTACATCATAGTTTGCAATCTGTTCTTTAAGCTCAACTTTTTCTATTTGTTTACGCCAAACTTTACCATTCAATTTTGAGGTTAAATCTGCCGGTTTACCTTGTAAAATAAGTCTACCACCTGCTAAAACAGCCATTTCTGGACAAAGGTCATTTACATCTTCTACAATATGTGTAGAAAGCATTACCACTCTTTGTTCGCCAATTTCATTTAACAAGTCATGAAAACGGTTTCTTTCTAAAGGGTCTAATCCAGCTGTTGGCTCATCAACTATAATTAATTGCGGATTTCCCAATAAGGCCTGTGCAATACCAAAACGCTGACGCATACCCCCAGAAAATGTACTTACTGAACGTTTTCTCACATCATACAAATTTGTTTGCTGCAATAAGGATTGTACTTGCTCTTTGCGTTGGCTTTTATCTTGCAAACCTTTCAATATAGCAATGTGATTGAGCAATTCAACGGCTGAAATTTTAGGATAAACACCAAAATCTTGTGGTAAATAACCCAATTGCTTTCGCATCTCTTGCGGATTTTTTACAATATCAATCTCATCAAAAGTAATCATCCCGCTGTCTGGTAATTGTAGTGTTGCAAGTGTTCGCATTAATGATGATTTGCCTGCGCCATTTGGACCAAGCAAACCAAACATTCCATTTGATATACTTAATGAAACATTATCTAAAGCTTTAACGCCATTTTGATAACATTTATTGAGATTTTCTATTTTAAGTCGTGCCATTTTATGTTGAATAAGATGGTACAATGATAATTCAGTTATTTTAGCCCAATAAATTTATATGATGAAGGAAGTAAAAGTGATGATGAAAGCTGTCTAAGTTCAGTCTTAGTTTACTTGCATTAAGATAGTCCTTATGCAAAACAGATGCTGAAACGAGTTCAGCATGACGATCCTTTTAATAAAGTTATTAACCCGAATATAACTTCGATTTACTTTCATCACTAAAAACATAACCTTTGTCATTCAAATTTCTGCGTATAGATTATTTGTTGTTCTTTTAAATTATGTTCAATAAAAAGCTCAATTTTAATTTTCTATTTAAGCGACAAGATTTCTTGATTACTATTGGTTTAATCCTATGGTTTTCGATTTATAATGTATTAGAAACTAGAGGCAATATTTGGATTAATTACTTTTTATCAATTGCTTGGCTATCTTTTTGTTTGTTGCCCGTACTCCTATTTTCATTTTATAAACCAGAGCTAAAAGCCAAGTTAAATAAAGACAAATACCTATTGTATTGGCTATTATGCTTTCTTTTTTTACTGCCAGCATTTACTTTAATCTGCTCGTATTTTGAATTAGGTAATTTCGATGAAGTCATTTTTATAGTCGTTGCTATTGCTGCTTTTTTATTAGAAGTAATTTTAATCGCTAACCAGTTTTACAGAAAAAAGGTACAGCACATTAAATGGATAAAAAAAATCGGATTAGAAAACTCAGTTTTGATTACTTTAATTCTTCTTTCAGCAAGCATTTCTGTGATGGCAGTTTCTAGTTTAAATAATCCCGCTTACCATACAAAAGATAATTTATTAATAGGTTTTGAATTAAGTCCCGAAAAATTAGGAGAAAACTTTGGCTTATTTATTGGTTTTTTTGTGCAATTTTTATTGATGTATCTCTGCGGATATGTTCTTTTTATAATCAATAGTCGCTTTCTAGTTTCAAAGATTTTAAAAGAAAAAGGGCTATTAATTTACATTTTAAGTTTAGCAGTAACTATCGCCGTTTTATACCCCTTATTGGCTCAATTTCTCATATTATTACCTATTAACAAAGTTTTTGGCAGAGAAATATTTGGAAGTAACCCTTTCGATATGGAGAATGCAATGGGTGCAGTTGCAATTATGCTAATTAGCTTACCTATCGTTTTGGCCTTGCAATGGGGCAAGCAGAACAATCAAATCTTATCTTTAGAAAAAGAGAAATCGCAAAGCGAACTAGATTTATTGAAACAACAACTCAATCCGCATTTCTTTTTCAACACACTAAATAACCTATACGCCTTAAGCTTACAGAAGTCTGAAAAAACATCAGAAAGCATTCTTCAATTATCAGAATTGATGCGTTATACGATTTACAAAGGGCAAGAAAAAAGTGTTTCTCTAGGGCAAGAATTGAAATATTTAGAAGATTATATTCAGTTACAACAGATTAGATTGAAAAATCCTTTGAACCTTAAGTTTGAGAAAAACATTAATAATCCAAAGCTTGAAATCGCCCCTCTTTTACTAATTGTATTTATAGAAAATGCGTTTAAACATGGCATTGAAACCGCCGAAAATTCAGCCTTTTTAAATATATCGCTCGTTTGCAATGAAAAAGAACTTTATTTTAGCTGTGAAAATTCTTTTGATGAAGAAAATACTAACATTCCGGGCATCGGTATTGCAAACCTAAAGAAAAGATTAGATTTGTTATATCCAAACAAGCATAGCTTGAAGCTTAGCTCAGAAAATCATATTTTTAAAGCAGAATTAAAATTGAAATTGGCATGAGTTTGCGCTGTTTAATTATTGATGATGAGCCTTTAGCACATG
>JAIELS010000022.1 GCA_019752795.1 Sphingobacteriaceae bacterium | reverse complement strand
CTGCATGCAATATAACCTGGCGCTTTGTATCCATACGACCCGCTGCTTTAATGCTTAAAATATGCTTGCCATAAGGAAGCGTTATCGCATAAAAACCAAACTGGTCAGACATTGCGTTAATCTTACTGCTTGAGTCCGCGATACTCGCTCCAACAATTGGCTCTCCACTTTTAATATCTCGTAAATAACCTACCAATGTTGCCGAACCTGACTTAGATTCATTTATTTTTAAACCAATTTCATAAATCTTGTTCTCTGTTGTTACCGAAATCTGTTTTTCCTGTTGGAGATTATCTAATTCTTGTACATTATATCCCGCCTGATTAGGTTTTGTGTTTCCTGAATAGTAACCCTCTGTTAATGCTGCTCTAATCGGCTTACCTTTTGTTATAAATACATCCTTCCCCATTAAAACAAAATAGAAACCGGTATTGTTAAAAATCTGTTCGAGGATATAGTCTATTTTTTTTTGATTTGTAGTAAAAGTAATCCGTAAGCTATCTGTTGAATTCTCATCATAATAAAAATGATATTCGGTTTTACCCTCTAAATCGGCAACTACCTCACTTATTTTTGCTTGATTATAATTTACATTATATAATTCAGGTTTCGTAATTTGAGCGAAAACTTGAGCTGAGCTAGCTAGTAATAAGAAAAATAAAAGCAAAAGAGAGAAGCGCATATTATTTCGTTAATTCATCATAGTAATTAGCCAATAATACCATTGCTTGTTCGGGATTATCTTTAAACCTGACTTTGTTATCTTTAAGGTATTTCTTTAAGTTTGTTTTCTTGTCTTTTAACACAGCTATAAAAGAGCTCTCGTTACTCACTGCATGATAAATACCATCTTTTAGCAAAAAATAATTGGTTCTAGTATTGAAGTATTGTTTCACTTCTACTTCAACAACTTCTTTAATAATTTTGGCATGTTTTGTATAAAGCTTTATTTTTCCATCATGAATTAAGTCGTAAAAGCCTGATTTTAAATTCATTGTTGATTCAGAATTATCAATTTTTAAATATACAAAATGATGGTTATTTAAGTAAACATGTGTAATTTTTTCACTTGGCAAACTCAGTAAAGAGCTACGATCATACAATAGGGTAACCATTACATCCTTAAAAATATCATATTTTAGCGGCACATTTTCATATCTAAATCCTTCAAACCAAATAGTTGAATTGGAAAAAGAAGTGATATCTTGAAAATAAGCTGTACCCTCTATATTTGGATAATAACCAATATAAGCCGCACCATTATAAAGCCAAGATTGCTGACCGATAGCTTTGTTGAAAAAAAGTTCAGTGTTTTGTATGGCGATTTTAGATATGCTATCTTGATTATCTTTTTGAGCATATAGCCTACCAAAGTTCATCAAAAAAAATCCTATTAAAATAAATAAACTTTTGCTATTCATAGCTTTTCACATATTTCTTGTTAAGATAATAAAAAATAGATGAATTGAAAATTTTCTAAAAGTATTGCTATAATTGAATAATCATTAGCTAAGTTTGCTTTAATAGTTATGAGTAGAAAAATTGTAATCATTAAAAACAGATCAGATATCGGTGCAGGTACTCGTGGATCTGATATGGGTATAGATGCATTAGAAATTGCAGCAATAAATAAAGGAAGCGAGTATTTTAATAAATTTCCATTTATTGATGTACCTACAAGAAATAATGCAGTTTACGAAAAAGAAAAATTTGTTTTTGGTAAAAGAATTGAGCAAGTATTACAACAGTGTGAAAACTTAGCTTCAAATGTAGCGCAGACTATTTTAAACAATAATTTCCCTTTGGTACTTTCTGGAGATCATTCCTCAGCTATTGGAACCATCAGTGGAATAAAAACAGCTGTACCAAATCAAAAACTTGGTGTAGTGTGGATTGATGCACATGCAGATATTCATTCTCCATACACTACCCCTTCTGGAAATCTTCATGGTATGCCATTAGCAGCAATAATTGGTGAAGATAATCGCCAATGCGAAATAAACAACGTGGATGAGGAAACGATAAGTTTTTGGAATAATTTAAAATCGATAGGCACTGATCAACATAAAGTAAATCCAAAAAATTTAGTTTATTTAGGAGTTAGAGATACAGAAGAGCCTGAAGACTTACTAATTGAAAGGCTTCAAATCAAAAAATATAAAGTAGATGAAGTTCGTACAATTGGTGTTGAAAAATGTGTTCAACAGGTATTTGAACAGCTATCTGATTGTGATATGATATACGTTTCTTTTGACGTTGACAGCATGGACAGCGAGCTCATCTCAGACGGCACCGGAACACCAGTTCCTAAAGGTTTTTATGAACCTGAAATTATTACAATGCTTGAATTATTTATGAGCAATCCTAAAGTTAAATGTTTAGAAATAGTTGAAATTAATCCACTACTCGATAGTCACGGAAATAGCATGGCAGAAGTTACTTTTGAAATATTAGAACAGGTTACACCATTTATTGAAGGAGTATAATTAAAAGCTAACTATTCGCATTAAATCTTTCAAATCAGCAATAAATTACTTATCTTAAATTTTTAGTTCATTATATATTAAAATTATGAATAGCATATTAAAATTAAGCTTAGCAATCACTGTATTGGGGGCTTTAACAAGTTGTGGCAACACTGAAAGTAAAAAAGAGACAGCCAAAGTGACTAGTAAACAAGAATGTTATGTAGCTGTAGACGGCACAGATACTGCTTATTTAAATTTAAATATTTATAAAGCAGGAAATGTGGATGGTGATTTATTAATTAAATATACTGGCAAAGACCAAAACATTGGAAAAGTTGCAGGGAAATTTAGTGGCGATACTTTATTTGTAGATTATACATTTACTTTAGGCAATACTGACAAACCTATTTATAAAAACCCATTAGCTTTTTTAAAGAAAGAAAATCAAATAATTTTAGGTGTAGGTGTAATTGAAACCACATTAGGTAGATCTTACTTTGTTAAAGGTGAGCCAATTAATTTTGAAAGAGGCAAATTCACTTTTGAACCAAGTGTTTGCAAAGATTAAAACACCCTACTAATCTATCTTAAATTTTTATTACCGTTTATGCTACTTAACTTTCTAAGGAACAGCTTTGCTGTTTTAATTTTATCGGTTCTACTCCTAATTACTTCTTGTACACCAAAAATTAGTAAAATAGCTATTCACAATCGTTTTGTAAAAAATTTCAATACTCATATTTTAAACGATAGCCTACAGTTACACTTTATTTCTCCAGCAGATATAACCTATTTAACTACGAAAAAAAGCATTAAACAGGCTATAAACCAATACCAGATTAAGGTCAGTAATAAAGTGTTGTTATTAGGGACAACAATATCGCCAAACTATCAGTTTTTGATAACTATGGGTTCGAAAAAAGAACAGGTTAATCCCAAAAAATTAATACTCGACACGGTTATTAATGGCAAAGAATTTCATTTAATTGGCAATTATCAAAATAAAACTGATGAACAAACAGTAACTGCCGATATCAAAAAGATATTTAATCAACTTAAAGCTGGAAAAAATTACCTTCAGGAACTAAGTAGCGTAATGGACATTGTGAATGGAGCAATGAATAAAAATCTATTCCTTAAAACTTTAACTGAAATCAAACAATTCGAAATTCCTAAAAACCAAAGAAATAGTTTAGAAATGCAAATGCAACTCACCTATTCTTCTTTTTTAGGCAATAATGATATTTATAAAAATTTAATCACACAACAAGAACAATTCTTTAAACCTCAAGACAGCATTGTAAATGTAATTACAAATAATAAGATAGGCAATGACTTGGCCTTAGCAGCAATTGTAGAGCTTGCAAAAAGTACAAATATGCTAATGATTAACGAAAATCACTATTACCCTAGCCATCGACTTTTAGTTTTAGCTTTATTACCTCAATTAAAAGAAGCTGGCTATACCCATTTGGCCTTAGAAGCGCTGAGTTCTCCAGCAGATAGTTTATTAAACCTGCCTCTAGCCTACCCAAAATTAACAACTGGGTTTTATAGCATGGAGCAAAATTATAGCAATTTGCTAAGAGAAGCTAAAAAATTAGGATTTCGGTTTGTAGCTTATGAAAATAACGATTCTAAAAAAGACAGAGAAATTGGTCAAGCAGAAAATTTATACAATAGCACCATTGGGAAAGACAAAAATGCAAAGGTATTAGTTATTGCTGGCGTAGATCATATTTTAGAAATACCCAGTACTAATGGTAAAAAATGGATGGCCACTATAATGCAAGAACACTATCACATAAACCCATTAACCATAAGTCAAACTCATTTAAATTCATACCGAAATTACAGTCAATTTAAATATCAACTATTAGCTATAGTTGAATTAAAAGATATTAAGTCTATAGCTGCGGTCGATTACTTTATTTTAAACAATCAAATAGAGCCAGTAAACCTTTGGGATAGTATATATAAATACCAAAACAAACATCAACAAACTGTACAAATCAGTTTATTTTATCAAAAAGAGATGAAAAATGATTTCGATTATCAATTGAACATTCCTTATTTCACTAGACTGCTAGTTAGTAAACAATCATATTCATTACCTTTTAATCGAAATGAAAAAGCCTTAATGGTAGTTTATGACCATCTTGGCACTGTTTTAGAAAAAACACTAATTAATTAAAGCTGTATGTATTAGCATAAATTTAAAGCTTAATTCTGTTCGTAAATAAATTAAAAATTATAACAAACGAACTGATTATGAGGGCTTAAAATTAAGCTTACAATTATTTAATATAAATAGTTTGACAAATTAATTTTAATTTCTATATTTGCCCCTCCTTAAACAAAAGGAATGATTCCGTAGCTCAGCTGGTAGAGCATTACACTTTTAATGTAGTGGTCCTGGGTTCGAATCCCAGCGGGATCACAGAAAGCCTTACAGAAATGTAAGGCTTTTTTGGTTTTATGATAAAATAAAAAAATATTTAAATTTAGAAATCAAGTTTAATAAATGGCTCCGGATCATCTTTTAATACCTCCCAATCATAATC
>JAIELS010000201.1 GCA_019752795.1 Sphingobacteriaceae bacterium | reverse complement strand
TTAGTGGTTTCGACATTATTTATGCATTGCAAGATGAGGATTTTGATCGCGAACAAAAATTACATTCAATTCCGGCAGCAATGGGCATTAAAAATGCTTTACGTTTATCTGTTGTTTTACATATTTTTTCCGCGTTGTGCGTGATACTACCTTTATTTTTTACGGAGTTTAGCTGGGTTTACTACATCGGTATTGCTTTTTTCTGCTCGATGTTAATCTATCAGCATTTACTGGTTAAACCTAACGACATTAGCAAAGTAGATAGAGCTTTTGCTACTACAAATGGTTATGCTTCAGTAATATTTGCAGCTTGCTTTTTAATTGATACCTACCTAAGAAATAACTAATTTGAGAATGTGATCATTAGCTAATTGGCTAATTCACAAATTAACTAATTACCATGAACAACTTAATTATAAATAAAAAACCACGAACATACATTCCTCAAGATTTAAAAATGGAATGGGATAGCTTATCTCCTATTTTAGATGAACTCTTAAAAAGAGAAATTCACAATGTGGAAGAATTAGAACATTGGTTAAAAGATAAAAGTGAATTAGAAGCTGCGCTTGAAGAAAATTTTGCTTGGCGATATATTAAAATGAGTTGCGATACCGCAAATGAAGATTTAGTGAAAGATTTTCAATATTTCGCTACTGAAATTGAGCCAAAAATATCGCCATTAGCAAACGAACTCAATAAAAAATTTAATGATAATCCATTTATAGATCAACTAGACCAAGATAAATATTTCGTTTACATTAGAGCTGTAAAAAAATCTTTAGAATTATATCGTGAAGAAAACGTTGAGCTTTTTACACAATTACAAGTTGCTCAGCAAAAATACCAAAGTATAACTGGCGCTATGAGCGTTACCATTAATGAGCAAGAATATACGTTAGAACAAGCCTCTAATTTTTTAAAAGATACAGATAGAAGTGTTAGAAAAAATGCTTGGGAAACTGTACAGCAACGTCGTTTATTAGCTAAAGATGAGTTGAACATTTTGTTTGATGAACTGATAGCCATGAGGCATAAAGTTGCTTTGAATGCTGGTTTTGAGAATTATCGCGATTATATGTTTCAAGCTTTAGGTCGTTTTGATTATACGCCGAAAGATTGTTATGATTTTGCAGAAGCAATTGAACAAGAAGTTGTTCCTGTTTTAAGAGAGCAAGCAGAAAAGAGAAAAGAAGCATTAAATTTAACAAGCTTAAAGCCTTGGGATATGGAAGTAAGCACTTCTGGTAAAGCAGCTTTAAAACCTTTTAACAACGGAGAAGAGTTAATTGACAAGAGTATAACTTGTTTTACAGCCATAGACTCATCTTTAGGAGAAAAGTTAGCCATCATGAAAGCTAATGGTCTTTTCGATGTAGAAAGCAGAATGGGTAAAGCACCTGGAGGTTACAATTATCCTTTAGCAGAAACTGGAGCCCCTTTCATTTTTATGAATTCTGCAAATTCTTTAAGAGATTTAACCACAATGGTACATGAAGGTGGTCATGCAATACATACTTTTTTAACTGCAGATTTAGAATTAAATGACTTTAAACATTGCCCTTCTGAAGTTGCTGAATTAGCATCTATGAGCATGGAATTGATTTCTATGGATAACTGGGATGTTTACTTTGATAATGAAGAAGATTTAAACCGTGCTAAAAAAGAACAATTAGCAGATGTGCTAAAAACTTTACCTTGGGTTGCAGTAATAGATCAATTTCAACATTGGATTTACACCAATCCAGATCATAACGCGGCAGATAGAGAAGCTGCTTTTAAGCAAATTTACACTCGTTTTGGTGCAGGTTTTGCAGATTGGACAGAATATGATCAACAATTTGGCAATTTGTGGCAAAAACAATTACACTTGTTCGAAGTTCCATTTTATTATATAGAATATGCAATTGCCCAATTAGGTGCAATTGCCGTTTGGAAAAACTACAAAGAAAATCCAACTAAAGCTTTAGAACAATATTTAGCTGCATTAACGCTAGGTTATACTAAGCCGATGAATGAGATTTATGAAACCGCTGGAATTAAATTTGATTTTAGTGCAGCATACATTAAAGAATTGGCAATGTTTGTAAAAAATGAGTTGAATAAGTTAGATTAACATAGTTTAAATAACGTTTTAAGCCAGTTAAGCAAAATTTAACTGGCTTTTTTTATTAAACAAAAAACAATATTTGAACTTAATTTTTTAAGTTTGAACAAACTAAAACAATTTATGCTAGACAAATTATTCAGAAAGAAATCAATTACCAAGATTTTAGAGGATGCCGCAAAAGGTTATGGCGAACATGGAGATTCTTTGCACAAAACCTTAGGAGTTAGAGATTTAACCGCTTTTGGTATTGCCGCAATTATTGGTGCTGGTATTTTTAGCACCATCGGCAAAGCAAGTGCAGACGGTGGCCCGGCAGTAATTTTCTTATTTATTTTTACCGCTATTGCTTGTAGTTTTGCAGCTTTTGCCTACGCAGAGTTTGCATCAATGGTACCAGTTTCAGGAAGTGCATATACTTATTCTTATGTTGCTTTTGGCGAATTGGTAGCATGGATAATAGGATGGTCTTTAATTATGGAATATGCCATTGGTAATATTACAGTGGCTATATCATGGTCTGATTATTTTACAGGGCTCCTCTCCTCCATTAAAATACCTGGTTTAGGAATAAATGGAATAAACATCCCTGATTGGGCCACGATGGATTATCTATCTGCCTTTAACGGTCATAAACATGCAGAAGCATTATTAAATGCTGGTAAAAATATAGCCGATTTAGATGCCGCAACGGCATTGGCAAACAATGCTTGGTTAACAGCTCCAAAAATCGGTAATTTTCATATCGTTGCAGATTTACCTGCTTTAGGTATTATCATTTTCATCACCTGGTTAGTTTACAGAGGCATGAAAGAATCGAGAAACGCAAGTAACGCAATGGTTGTAGTTAAATTAGCTGTTATCTTATTGGTTTTAGCAGTTGGTGTTTTTTATGTAGATACAGAAAACTGGAATCCTTTTGCCCCAAATGGCGTTTCTGGAGTATTAAAAGGTGTATCTGCTGTTTTCTTCGCTTATATCGGTTTTGACGCAATCTCTACCACTGCAGAAGAATGTAAAGATCCACAAAGAGATTTACCAAGAGGAATGATGTGGGCAATTATTATCTGTACAACCTTATACGTAGCCATTGCATTAGTTTTAACTGGAATTGTTAAATATGATACTTTAGCCGTTGGCGATCCATTAGCGTTTGTTTTTGATGCTATTGATTTAAAATTAATGAGTGGTATTATTGCGGTAAGTGCCGTATTTGCAATGGCTAGTGTATTGTTAGTATTTCAAATGGGCCAACCACGTATTTGGATGAGCATGAGCCGTGATGGTCTTTTGCCTAAAAAGTTTTCAAAAATACACCCTATATATAAAACACCTTCATTTGCTACTATCGTTGTAGGTTTTGTTGTTGCGGTACCTTCCTTATTTATGAACTTAACCATCGTAACAGATTTATGTTCAATTGGAACCCTATTTGCCTTTGTTTTAGTTTGCGCAGGTGTATTGGTTTTGCAAAACAGACCAGACGTAAAACGTGGTAAGTTTAGAATTCCTTATGTAAATTCTAAATTTATTATTCCGATTTTGTTAATTGGCTCCATTATCTTTTCTGCAATAGAATTTAAAGAAGAAACTACAGCTTTTATTACCAATAAAACAAAAACTTATCAACCAGTTGCTTTCATTACTTCATTAAACAATGAAGAATTAGCAACAGTTAAGTCAGAAATCAGCTCAAATCCTGTAGTGTTACAAGGCAAACAAATTGATGCTGAAGCTTATTTAAATAGCTTAAATGAAGCTCAGTATAGCGATTTCATGAGTAAATCAGCTATTAGCTTCGATAAAAAATACGAAAGTGGTTGGTCTTTATTTAAGCACAAAATACCAATGTGGATTTTCTTGTTTATCTGTATCATTGTTGCTTACTACTGTGTTACTAAAAACCTTTCTTTAATACCTGTTTTAGGTTTATTGAGTTGTTTATACATGATGTGCGAGTTAGGCATTAGCAACTGGATAGGTTTTGGAATTTGGTTAGCTGTAGGTTTGGTTGTTTATTTTGCATACGGTTATAGACATAGTAAACTTGGCAACCCTCAACCATAATACTATAAAACTCTTATAATAAAAAAACCTTAGCTTAACAGCTAAGGTTTTTTATTGTTAAAATATTTTTAATCTATAGATTGCTACCTCATCACCGACCGAGATAAAAGAAAATGTGCTTAAACCGCCAATCTATTCAATTCAATATCGTCTGGTGTAACAAAAATTAATGGTACTTTTTCTACCTCTACATAACTAGAATCTAAACCAAAACTACTTACTTCAGATAAACTCAATTTCTTTAATATAAAGTAGTAGTCCATAATACTACGTTCGTAGAAACTCAAATTTGTAAATTTAGAAAGATGTTTCTCTAATAATACAAAACGGAAATCACCTGTAATTTTATGTTTATTTAACGAAGTATATTGACTTGTAATGTCTACTTCGCCATTTTTAACCAATTCTTCTACCACTTTACGATAGAGCAAATTAACCCTTTGTTCAATTCTAAAACCGAGTTTAAAATCAATACGGATCAACTTACCAGGAATTAAAAATTCTACTTTATAATCCATTGTATATGGCTCATCCATTACATCAACGTGAACCAACCAATACACATCTGCTCGTTTTGGCTCCTTTTGTATAATAGAATAAATAATTTTAGATTCGATTTCAGTTTTGAAATTTGCACTAGTTAAATAAACCAACTGAGAGGAGTATTTAGGAACGCTAGTATCATTACTTAACTCATTTAAAATTGTATAATAATCTTCTATTTCTACATATTTAACAAATCGATTTTTAATCTTACGAGAGCTATACCATGTCCACATTACACTCAATAAAGCACAACTAAGCAATAATGTTACCCAACCACCGTGAACAAATTTAGCCATGTTGCCTACCAAGAAAGCAAACTCGATGATTGCATAAACAA
>JAIELS010000127.1 GCA_019752795.1 Sphingobacteriaceae bacterium | reverse complement strand
TGCGGGTTTATAATCGTCAATGTTAACCTTGCCTGTCCATTTTAAATTGTCACTTACTTGAACAGTGATTTCACCTTCTAAACCAATTAGTTGTGTATCACCTGAGTCGTAAATCACATCAAATTTAGTTGGCCTTAAAAAGTTGTTTACAAATAAAGGCATATCATTTATTTTTTTACTGTAAAACCTTGCTTTATATCCAAAACCTGGTCCACCATTACCTTTAATACCCGCACTTATACTTAATTTTTCTACCGTATTTTTAATATTGATATTCTGGTTTAGAAAAGGGTTTTCATCAGTAAAAGATTTCAAAGTATTTCTATTTACATCTCCTTTAACTTCTCCAAATATGGATAGGAAATCTGGAATTAAATCGAAGTCGGCGGTAACAGCAGGGAAAATTCTTGTTTTAGAAGTTGTGCCAAATTCTTGTACCATATTTATGCCAGCAGTAATATTAACTCCCTTTGCTTGTAATTTGATATAAGGATTTACACGAAACAAATTATTTGAAACTTTTATACTAAAGTCTTTAGTGCTACCTAATTCTGCAGCTGTAGCTAAACCCAAATTAAAACTGTTAATTCTTTTATTTAAATATCCACTTAGTGTAATTGCTTGTTCTTTTGCGTCGAATTTATCGTTAAATAAATAAGCATTTGCTTTAACAGCATAACTGAAAGCATCTTCATCATTGCTAAATTTATTAATTACTTCACCTTCAATTTCTACAAAATTAAATAATTGTTTCTCTGGATTTAGATTGAGTGTTGGGTTTGCGTCATCAAAACCATAAAAGAATAATCCATGTCTTTGGTAATTGATACGACCATTTAGGGTTGAATTTTCACCGATACTTCTTCCAAAAACACTTAGTTGCTGTGTGTTTTCATTTTGTTTAAGTAATTTTCCTTGTTGACTAAAATGTCTAAAAAAAGCGCCAGTTTGTAAACCTTCGTCTTTACCAATATTTACATAGGCTTCAGCTAACAATGTTCCTAATGATCCAAAACCTCCTTTTACATAATTATTGATTAATTCTGCAGCACGTTCTGCAGCTAATTGCTGAGCTTGTAACTTTTGAATATCTGAGTTTAACTCTAGTTTTCTGTCCGTTAAAACGTAGTTAAATTTAGCCTTATAGGTTTGTAAATTATCCAAATCAGGACTTCTTCTTAATTTGAAAGCTTCTGCCAATATGGGTTTATATGGCCTTATGATTTCAATTTCTTCACTTACCGTTTTTTCTGGAGGCTTAACATCTTGTGCATTAACCGCAAAAGTACCAGTTGCCAAAAGCAATAAAGTTGTATATATATATCTATGTCTATGTAATCTCATTTCAGTAGTCTAGTTTATTTTTGCTAATTTTTCTTTGGCAGTTGCAATAATTTCGTCTTTGCCCTCATAGTTATCAATAATACTTAATAAAGTACTTTTAGCATTTAGTTTATCTTTTAAAGCCAGGTAATTATCTGAAAGTAATATTACCGATTTTGCAACCCAATAATCATAAGAGGTCATGTTATTCATCAAATCAAAACAAGTTTTTTGAGAGCCTTTATAATCGCCTTTAGCAAACTGTAATGCAGCTAAATTATATTTTGCTTCTGCAGCCGCAATTGTTTTAGTTTTAGCAATAACATTGCTGAAAGATTTAATTGCCTGAGCAGTATCGGCTTTAATTAAGTATGCTTTTCCAGCATATAAGTCTGTGCTATTTTTTTCTTCTTCAGATGCTTTATCAGATGTTCTAATCAGATCTGCATATTTAATCATATCATCAGCCATGCTTAATGCACTATAGGCTTTAATTAAATTATTAATTGCATAATTGTAATTGGCAGTATAATCAGCTGTAGTCTCTAATCTTTTTAAATACACAATAGCTTCATTATATTTTTTCTCTTGCATTAGTACTTTAGATACACTTAATAGCGAACGCTCAGTATAATCACTCGTCCAATCATTCAAAATATAATCGTAATCTGCAATTGCTTCCGTAGAACGACCTAATTTAACTAAAGATTCTGCTCTAATAAACTTAGCTTCTTTATCATGTATTGCTTTTGGGAATTTATCAAAATATGCATTTACAGCTTCATAAGCCCCTTTGGCATCACCTCTTCTATAAATACTATTTACAGATTGGAAAATGATATTATCCTGCTCGCTTAAAGAGTAATTTCCAATTGGTGTTGAGCTTGCATAAGTAATAAAACCATTTGCATCTCCACGATCTACATAAATATTTTTGATTGATTCTAGCGCTTGCTTAGCTTCAGGTAGGCTTGGGTAATCTGCAATTACCTTTTTAAATGATTCTAATGCAGCATCATCTTGATCTTGGTTATATTGTACCAAGCCAATAGTTAATAAAGCACGAGGAATATAACTGCTGCGTGGGTATTTCGCAATTAAATCAATTAAATCAGATTTAGATTTATCATTATCTCCTTTATTAAAATAAGTGTATGCAGTTTCAAATCCTGCATCATCGGCATAATTAGAAGTAGGGAATTTACTTAACAGACTTTGCATAGTTGCGATTTTTGCATCATCCTGTTTCTCTAAACCTTGGATCATGCCACGTTGGAATAAAGCATAATCATCACCGGTTAACCTTCCGTTTATAATTTTATTGTAGTTAGTAAGTGCTTCACCGTAATTTTTATTTACGAAATAAGAATCTGCTAATCGCATAATTGCATCATTTACGGTTTTAGTATCCTTATCACTTCCTCTTAAAAAACGTTCGAAATAATTAGCTGCTTTTACATATTTTTCATCTTCAAAAGCTGCGTAACCTAAACCATAATTTGCAAAGTTGTAAACCTCTGTTTTGTTTGCAATAGGTAAACCTAAGAATTTTTCAAAAGTGGCAACTGCTTCGCCATACTTTCTTAGTTCATACATTGCTTCAGCCATCCAATATACACTTAGGGCATATATTTCTTTATCTTCAACATAATTTCCAGAACGCATAAACATAGATAAGGCATTTGGAAATGCTCTTTCGTTGTAAAATTGTAAGCCTCTAAAATAAGTAGCTTTTTGATATGCCTCTTTTGCTGCAGCTGTTTTGTTAGCTAAAGGTTCTAAAATATCTATAGCAGTTTGGTAATTTTTGCTAGTTAGTAAAATTTCTCCTTGTAAAACTTTAGCCTCATTAATTTTTCTCGAATTAGGAAATTGCTTTAAGAAACTTTGAATAGATTCTAATGCTTGTCCATTAAATTCTAATTCGTAACTCAGTTTTACATAGTTTAACCAAGCTTCTTCTTGAATAATTTTATCCAAATCGATACGAGATGCTCTGAAAAAAGAACTACGTGCTTTTTCTTTATTTTTTAATTCTAAATATGATTTACCTAAAGTGTACATTCCATTTTGAAGGTAAACATCATCCGTATTTAATTTTTCTAATATGGTTACAGCTTCTTTATATTTAGTGTTTTTAAATAATGAATAACCGTATTGGTAGATGAAAAGATTATTTTTTGTTTGATTTTTGTCTTTCGAATAAAATTCAGCAAAATATTTTTCTGCAGTTTTAAAATCTGATTTTGCAAAGTAAGATGCAGCAACTAGGCTTAGCATTTCTGGTTCAAATTGTTGTTTTGTTTTTGAAATTGAAGCTAAAGCATAATCTATAACATCATCATAACGTTCATCCAAATAATACATCGAGGTAATGTAATAAGGATAACTCGCCTCATAAGTAGGGGAGCCCTTTAATTTTTCAAAGTTTGATAATGCGGTTTTATACTCTTTGTTTAGGTAATTGATGTAAGCAAAATAATAGGTTGCACTTTCTTGAAAAGGAGAATCTTCTTTTTTAACTGCCTCAAATAATGGTTCAGCTTTTTCAAAATTTTTAAGTTCGAAATAAGAGTAACCTTGTTTAAATTGATATTCTAATCTTTGTTTTTGAGATAATACGGTTGGATCAGTTTTCTCAAACCATTCTAGAGCCTTGTTATAATTTTTCTGTCCGAAATAAGATTTACCAACATGAAAATAGGCTAATACAGTATTTGGATTGAGTGGATAAGTTTTGATGAATTCTAAAAAAAGAGATTCAGCATCTGAATTACCCAATTCTAAAGCACAAACAGCGGCGTAAAATTTTGAGTTTTCTTTTATTAAAGATAATTCAGCATTACTTTCTTTTTGCGAGCTAACTTTTGTTCTTATATTTTCTACTAATTTAAATTGTTGTGCAGCAGCAACATATTTTTCATTTTGTAGTAATTCTAAGCCTGATTGGTAATTTTTATTGAGGTTTATTAACGGACTTATTTGTGCAAAACTGGCGGTTACACTACCAACAAAAAATAGAGGGACTAAAAGAAATTTCTTCTGCATAGGTTTCAAATATGGTTGCTACTAAAGTAAGCTATCTAATTGTAGATATCAACATAAGAAATCAACAAGTGTTGATAACACACGTTTAACGTAGCGTTTTAAAAAATGTTTTATAGAAAATAAAAATTGAGGACTAAACTAATTACAGAACAAATGTGGTCCTAATCGTTTTGACTGGCTAATAAATAAAGAACAGCCATTCTTACCGCTACTCCGTTCTCTACTTGTTCTAGTATAATAGATTGCTTACTGTCAGCTACATCGCTAGTAATCTCTACGCCACGGTTAATTGGACCAGGATGCATAACCACAATTTCTTTGTCAAGACTGTCTAGTATTTCTTTATTTAAACCGTACATCATTGTATATTCTCTTTGAGATGGAAAATATTTAATGTCTTGTCTTTCTAATTGAATACGCAACATGTTAGCTACATCACACCAATTTAATGCTTTCCTTAAATCGTGTTCAACTTTTACGCCCAGCGCTGCTATATGTTTTGGTATTAAAGTCGTTGGTCCACAAACCATTACTTCCGCACCTAACATTTGTAGGCAAAGGATATTAGAAATGGCAACTCTAGAATGTAAAATATCGCCCACAATTACTACTTTTTTACCTCTCACATCTCCCAATTTTTGGCGGATCGAGAAAGCATCTAACAAAGCTTGGGTAGGGTGTTCGTGTGCGCCATCTCCAGCGTTTACAATCTGTGCTTTAATGTGTTTGCTCAAAAACTGACCGGCTCCAGCATA
>JAIELS010000158.1 GCA_019752795.1 Sphingobacteriaceae bacterium | reverse complement strand
AACTTCTACAGTTTGTACTTTATGAATTAAAGAGAATAATTGTTTTTCGCAAACATCAAAACCTGTAGGTAATTCTGCTTTTGTAAATTGTTTTCCGATAATTCTTTCAATCTGACGGATTTTACCAGTTTCTTTAGAGTTAATGATACAGATAGAAATACCAGTTTTACCCGCACGACCAGTACGGCCAGAACGGTGCGTATAACTTTCAATCTCATCAGGTAAAGAATAATTGATCACGTGAGTAACCCCACTAACGTCGATACCACGAGCAGCAACATCAGTAGCAATTAACAACTGCATGTGTCCATCGCGGAAACGTTGCATTACTTTATCACGTTGTTGTTGAGATAAATCTCCATGTAAAGAATCTGCACTGTAACCATCTTTTATTAAATGTTCAGCAACGTCTTGTGTATCCATTTTAGTTTTGCAGAATACTACTCCAAAAATTTCTGGATTAAAATCTACAATACGTTTTAAGGCAGCGTATTTATCACGAGCACGAACCACATAGTATTCATGTTCGATATTTACGTTACCTGCATTTTTTGTGCCCATGGTTAATTCTACAGGGTTTTCCATGTAGTTTCTAGCAATGCGACGAACCTCTGGAGGCATAGTTGCAGAGAATAACCATGTTTTTTTATCATCTGGAGTAGTAGATAAGATATCGTTGATATCTTCTTGGAAGCCCATGTTTAACATTTCGTCGGCTTCATCCAATACGACATATTTAACGCTAGAGAAATCGATGGCTTTACGGCCAATGATGTCTAACATACGGCCGGGCGTGGCCACTACAATTTGTACGCCATTGCGTATTTCACGTAGTTGTTGCATAATGTTAGCGCCACCGTAAACGGCAACCACATGTGCATTAGGCGTGTTTTTTGAGAATTTCTTGATGTCGTTTGTAATCTGTAGACATAGCTCACGCGTTGGGCACAAAATTAGTGCTTGCGGCTTATTGCTCTTAAAGTCTATTAATTCTAACAGCGGCAATCCAAATGCGGCTGTTTTTCCTGTTCCTGTTTGGGCCAAACCAACAAAGTCGTTACTACCTTCTAACAGTACAGGAATAGATTGCTCCTGAATAGGCGTAGGATTTTCGAATCCTAGCTCTTTTACGGCATTAACAACGTCATCACTTATCCCCAATTTACTAAATGGGTTTATCATTATAACATTTTTTATTTAAGGCGCAAAGGTACAGTTAATTATTGGTATTTTACTGTGTGTGAAGTAAATAGTTTTTGAAGAGATATTGTTGGTTGTTAAGGAGTTGCGAATTGTTAGTGCTGGTTTAATCAATTTGTCTCCTTGAAAAAGCCTTGAGCCGTCTTATTTTTGAATTTTAAGAATTGATGCCGCCGATTTTTAGGAGAAAAATCTCAATTTTATTAATTATGATTCTGCATTAAACTTTGGCAAGCCTAACCAATAAATCTCCGTTAACCTAAAATCGGCCTTGTCCAGTGCGGAATGCAATAGTTTGCCTCCGTATAAACTTTAATAGCACTGGGCGCAGCCGTGGCTTTTTTTGCTTACTTTTTTCAGCTAATGGAAACCTGAGCTTGCGAAAGCATGAACACAAATAAAAATAATAAACTAAAAGTGAATAAAAGTTAGTCCGCGAAGCGACCGAGCTATAAAAAAAAATATACTTGGCTTTTTAACTTTCATCCAGCCTAATTAAAATAATTTAGCTTTTAAATGGAGAAAATTTTCCAAATATATTTTCTTATTGATGCTGAAATACTTTACCAATAATTAATATTTACTTGGTATAAGCACTGTTTTTATTTTTTAAAGTGATTGCTAACAAAAGCTTGTTTTTCATTATCCGTCATCTTATCTGTTGTTTTTACATCAATTTGAATATCCTTAAAATGTAAGTCTTTATTTAAGAAATTATGTAATTCTGATTTTGCATTAGTAGGTCCAAACAAAAGGACGTGGTCATAGTTTAAAATTACATTGCCCAACTCTTTGTAATAAGCTTCATTCATTTGTTGCTCTTTGTTGTGCATGATACTTTCACTTCTGTTTAATGTTTCCTTTTCGGTTTCGTAAGTAAAATCTGATTCTATACTTTTTTTGTCCATTTGGTGATTTAAATCAATTAATTCTGCTGTAGAATAATCCATCCAAATCCCTATTTTTTTCTTGTTTTCCATGTTTTTTTATTTAATTATTGAGAAATTTTAAGCCTAATGTTGATGTTTATTTACTGGTATAACCGCCATCAATTACCAATTCGCTTCCAGTCACAAATTTTGATTCATCTGAAACCAAATACAGGATCCCATAAGCAATATCTATTGATTCGCCAACATGGCCAAGCGGATGTAGACTATCTAATTTTGTTCTAAATTGTGGGTCTTTTTTACCTAATTCCTCTACTAAAGGCGTCCAGATAAAACCCGGATGAACAGAATTTACCCTTATTTTATCTTTTGCATAAATCAGCGCATCGTTTTTAGACATTAACCTAACTGCACCTTTAGAGGCATGATATGGAGGAATATCTCCTGCGCCAACTATGCCGTAAATTGAAGATAGATTTACAATACTACCTGCGCCAGCTTTTTTTAGATAAGGAATTGCATGTTTGGTACAAAAGAAAACACCTTTCACATTTACGTTCATCACCGCATCCCACTCTTCTTCTGTTAATTCATGAGTTGGTTTGTCGGCTCCTGCAATGCCTGCATTATTTACCGTTGCATCGAGCTTTCCAAATTCTTCAACTACAGCGGCATAAACTTGTTTTACTTCGCTTTCCTTGGAAACATCTAAATGCCAGAATTTTGCTATTCCGCCCGCTTTATTGATTTCTTCCGCTAGGGCTTTACCTTCTTTGTCAAGAACATCAGTAATGGCAACTTTAGCCCCTTCTTTTGCAAGTAATAAGCAAGTTTCTCGTCCAATTCCTAATGCGCCACCGGTAACGATGACAACTTTATTTGCTGTTCTTTTCATGGTTTTTAATTAGAACAGGTTTAACTAGATGTAAAACCTGCTGATATAGTAACCTGATTTTAGCTGAATTAGTTTTAAATTAAGGTCAATTAATTAATTTACAATGAATTATTGCTTTGAGACTTCAATAGGCGGCTTGGCCTAGAGTTTTAAATGTATAAAGCGTCGAAAGTTTACTGAATTTTGAAAGTAAACCTAGTTTATTTGCAATGATTGCAATAGATTAAGAAATAAAATCACTTATTTGTTTGGCCAGATTTTTCCATTTCTACCATTAGTTATGGATTTTGCTTTTGTAAAAAAGGATTTTTGGAATTGATCAGATTTCATAAACGTTTGAAATTGCAAAAGTAAATTTTTAGCTACCTGCTCTGGCGTTAATCCTTTATGCATATTCTCTGGTAATGAAAAATATTTTTCTGTTGGCGAATAGTCAATTCGAACTTGTTGGTGCCTATTTGTGATATCGTATTTGTTTACTCCCGTTAAGCATAATGTATACTTATTTTGTCCTTCAAAAACACTAAAATTATAAGTTTCAATTGCTTTCGTTGGTTTTTCATTAACGATGATAAAGGAAAGCCACTCTTCTAAGTTTTTAAAGCGAGAATAGTTATCTAAGGGTGGTGGGCCTAAATCTTCGAATTGTACAGTGAATGAGCCATGTATGGTTTCAACTTTGTCTTTTTTAAACCAGTTTTTTCCGTTACTGCAAGCCATAAAAATTGAAATGATGAATATGAATATAATAAAACTGAAGATTTTTATGTGTTTCGTCATGGTGTTTGAGCCTTGATACTTCTAATTGAGTGAAAATAACTAGTTATTTCGCCATTCTGCTCTGGTTTTAAAATTATGCTATTCTTTCTAATTTACCTTTTCTTTTTACGATGTTTTTATAATCCCATTGGATGGTTTTTGATTTTTCGAGCCATCGCTTAATTTCTTCTGTATTTATTTGTGAGGTTTCATTGTAGAAAATGGAAGCATCCTTAAATTTTACTCCCTTAACATTTAAGTTTTCTTCTTCAAAGTCGGCACCACTCCAAAACATTAGTCTAATTCCTTTTTTCTGTTTACTATAGCCCACAATGGGGTTTCCATCTAAAAACCAAACAGGGTGTGCATGCCAAATTTTGTTTTCAGTATCGTTTAATTCTGCATCAATAATGTTCGCTAACAAATCACAAATTGCGCTATCTGTTGGTAATTGATTATTGTTATATGCTTGTACATTTAAATCCATTACTTAAGGTTTAATTCTAATGTGTGAACCTATTTTGCAAACTAAAATACAAAATTACTTTTCAAATTTATATTCCTTCTAGCATGTGCTTCAATATGGGTTCACACTTTTCTTTGCAGCAAGGATAAAATTCTTTGTGTTTCCATTGGCTAGACTTTGGAGATAATCCCCACCAAAACTCTGCAATAGCTAAGGGTTTCATTTGATGCTGAAAAGCATATTGGAGTAATTTTGGACCAGCACATTCACCAGCACCTGCTGGAGGATTTTTATAACCTGCTTCAATAAACAAGTCAATTAAACTTTTTTCTTCTCCAGCTTGATTTAAGAAATGATATTGTTCGAATATTTCGTTTTGTAAATTTATAGATTTACTTTTTCTGGCACTTTTTAGCGCTTTAATTTTCTCCTGATCATTTTCTTGTTGCGCTGCCTCTAGCTTTTTGATAGTATCGCCAATAACTGTTAACTCAGCCATTCCTTTATTCAAAAAGCCATCTTCTGCCAAAGTATCAAAAACTGGAGGAACGAATTTTTGATGTTGATTACTTCCTGCTAATTTTCCAGAAAAGGCAGCTAAATAACCAATTTCATTTGCTGAGGTTTGAACAACTAAAACGCCGAACATTTTACCAATCACCATTCCATCTTGTTCATCTTTCAAGCCAAAATTATGTTGCCATTCTGTTTGGGTTAAAATATGATTTTGTAATTCTTCGGCAGCTAAAACACAGAGTGGATGCACTTCGTTTTTCATTAAAGTAAACGCCGTGCCCGTTTGTGGAGCAATCTTTTCCGTAAATGGAATGAAAAATGGATCGGAAGACTGCAAAATAATTTTCTGGATTAATTAATGGCAAATTAACTCATTTTTGCCAATTCGACTTCAAGCTTATCAAAATT
>JAIELS010000137.1 GCA_019752795.1 Sphingobacteriaceae bacterium | reverse complement strand
GACATTACAGGACCAACGAACTCAGCTTTGGTAATGATATTTGCTTTGATATAAGGTTCTTCAACCGAATCTAATTTACTTGGATCAGGTAAATCGGATGGATTATTTACAATAAATTCATCGCCTTTGGTAGTATGTGCAATGTAAGATACGTTGGGAACCGTGGTAATTACCGTCATATCGAATTCACGCTCTAAACGTTCTTGGATAATCTCCATATGCAGCATGCCTAAAAAACCGCAACGGAAACCAAAACCTAGAGCTGCAGAACTTTCTGGTTCAAAAACAATTGAAGCATCGTTCAATTGCAGTTTATGCATTGCCTCACGTAATTCTTCGAACTCGTCGGTATCAACAGGGTAAATACCCGCAAATACCATTGGTTTTACCTCTTCAAAGCCTTGAATGGCTCCTGTAGCAGGTCTACCAACTGTGGTAATCGTATCACCTACTTTTACTTCGCGAGCTTCTTTAATTCCAGAAATAATGTAACCTACATCACCGGTTTTAACCGAAGCTCTTGGAGACATATCCAATTTCAAAATACCAACCTCGTCTGCTAAATATTCTTTACCTGTGTTAATAAATTTTACTTTATCACCTTTTTTGATTTCTCCATGAACTACTTTGTAGTAAGCGATAATCCCTCTAAAAGAATTAAAAACACTATCAAAAATTAATGCTTGTAAAGGTGCTTCAGGGTCGCCAACTGGTGCAGGTACACGGTCTACAATTGCTTGCAAAATTTCAGGAATTCCCATTCCAGTTTTACCAGATGCAGGTATAATATCTTCTCTCTTACATCCAATCAAATCAATAATTTGGTCTTTTACCTCTTCAGGCATTGCCCCAGGCAAATCCATTTTATTTAAAATTGGAATAATTTCCAAATCATGTTCTAATGCCAAATAAAGGTTAGAAATAGTTTGTGCTTGTATGCCTTGAGATGCATCTACAATTAATAATGCACCTTCGCAAGCTGCAATAGAACGAGAAACTTCGTAACTAAAATCTACGTGACCAGGAGTGTCAATTAAATTGAAATTGTACTCCGTATCATCAATTTTAAAATTCATTTGTATCGCGTGACTTTTAATCGTGATACCACGCTCACGCTCCAAATCCATATTATCAAGCAATTGCGCTTGAGATTCGCGTTGAGAAATCGTCGCTGTATATTCTAGTAACCTATCGGCTAAAGTGCTTTTACCGTGGTCTATATGTGCAATTATGCAGAAATTACGTATGTTCTTCATCTTTGTGCAAAGATATGTTTTTTAAAGGAAATTGGAAGAGTGAAAATTGAAGATGAAAATTGGTTTTTGAAAAGCAAATTTTGTGGTTCTTTTGAGAACACTGTCCAGCTTTACACTATATCTTTTTAGCTATCCTTCGACTACGCTCAGGATGACTAGCTAAAAAGTATGCCGTTTCAATCTGGTTTAGAGAACAAATGTTTGTGATACTATTAAATTTGCATAGTTTCTTATAAGGCTTATCGTTGCGAGGAGTGAAACGACGAAGCAATCTATCCCACAGTAAAGATTGCTTCGCTATTCTAACAATGACCGGCTTAGTTATTTAACTGTTATTTCATCAAAGAAAGTATGTGCTAAGCCACCAACACCTTCATGCCAACTAGGAAGTTTTCCATAGTTTTTAGCAATGATTTTAATATACCTACAATCAGCATTTACTTTTGCAGCTAATTCTTTAATCTGTATGTTATAATCTTTAGCTTCTGTAGGTGCTTTAACGGTTGCAATCAATTTGAAACTCATATCATCGCCTGCAATGTAAAACTCAGTTTCTGGAGGGAAAACAATCCAAGCTTGTGTATCTTGTAAAGCACCAATGCTTACTGTGTTTACTGTTTGTACTTTTCCTAAATCTAAAATAGCTTCGAAATCTTTGCCCCAAACGCCTTGCCAACGATTACCAACACGCCAATTTATAGCGCCTCTAACACCATCAATTAAAGCATCATTTCCTCCGCCAGTAAAGCTTTTGTTAATTTCACTGTTAATTTTTATGGTATAATTTGTTGTTATTTTCTGATAAACGGCTGTACTTACAAAACTTGCTTTAAAACCTTGCTTATAAGCTATAGCTTTAATAGTTAAACCTTCGTTAATCTCAAATGCTCCAGTATATTGTTTAGATTTTTCATTAGGCTCTGTTCCATCTAAAGTGTAATAAATATCAGTTGCTGGTAAAGCTGAAGTAATATTTACAATCGCTTTATTTTTAAACGTTTCTTGTGGACCATCTATAACCGGATTAGGAACAATTAGATTTTCTTTAATTTTCATTACAGGTTTTTGCAAACTATTTAAATATTTTAAATCTGGCGTAGCAGATAAATCAAAATTTAATATTCCACCATTTGCTAAATCTTCATAATTAATAAACAGTTTATTGTGTGCCTTTCCGTTTAGTAAAATACCCTTAATGTAATAATTAGCATCGGTTTTTGAAGGGGCATTAATTACTATTTTCTTACCATTCTCTAAACTAACGGTCATTTTTTTAAACCATGGCGTACCAATATTGTAAACATTATTTCCTGGCGAAACTGGGTAAATCCCCATTGCACTCATCACCAACCAAGCACTCATTTGTCCACAATCTTCATTACCAGACAAGCCATCAGGCTGATCGTGGTATTGCTCGTTCATTATTTTATTAATGTAAAATTGTGTTTTTTCTGGGTGAGAAGTGAAGTTAAACAAATAAGCCATATGGTGACTTGGCTCATTTCCGTGAGCATATTGACCAATTAATCCAGTAATGTCACTTTGATCGCGACCAGTTAAACCAAGTTTAGTGGTAAATAATTCATCCAACTTGGCTTGATAAATTTTCTCGCCACCCATTAAATCCATATGCCCATTAACATCTTGTTGGGTGCTAAAACTATAATGCCACGAGTTTCCTTCTGTATAGTTATTGTTTACTTCAGTAGGGTTAAAGGGTTTCCACCAACCACCATTATTTCTGGCTCTAATGTGTTGTGTAGACGGATCGTAAACATTTTTCCAATACTGAGCTCTAGTAATATAGGTTTGATAATCAGATTCTGCACCAATCATTTTTGCAAATTGAGCAACACACCAATCATCGTAAGCATATTCTACTGTTTTAGAAGCACTTTCATGTTCTATATCAGCCATTACTGCGCCATGTTTTGCGTAAATATCAATACCAAATTGTTTTCTGTTTACGGCGTGCTTCATTGCTTCTAAAGCAAGTTTAGTATCAAAACCTCTAATGCCTTTTGCATATGCATCTGTAATCACTGGAATAGCATGATTACCAATCATACAGAATGTTTCTTCGTTCGCCAATGGCCAAATTGGTAATAATCCACCTTGTTGGTGCATTGCTAAGAACGTTTTAATAAAGTCTAAGGTTCTCTTTTTGTCAATTAAAGCTAATAGCGGATTTTCCGTTCTGTAAGTATCCCAAAGTGAGAAAACTGTATAATATTCAAAGTCTTTAGCGATATGAATTTTGTTATCTAATCCTCGGTATTTACCATCTACATCCATATATAAATTTGGATTAAGTAAACTATGGTAAAGTGCAGTATAAAAAGTAGTTAATTGTTTTTTATTGGTGCTTTCCGCATCAATTTTTGCCAGCTCTTTGTTCCATGCTAATTTTGCTTTTGCTAAAGTTCCAGCAAAGTTAAAACCATCTTTCTCACTATTTAAATTTTTCAATGCACCAGCATCATCAACTGCAGAAATAGCGACTTGAGCTAAAACACTCTCTTGTTCAGTTGTTTCAAACTGAATATATAATTTAATATTTTTTCCTTTAGCTTTTTTTATACCCGTTTGTAAAACATCATCAACAGCAATTCCGTATGATTTGAAAGGCTTGTTGTAGCGAACATGGAAATACAATTCTTGTCCTTTTGCCCAAGCACTTGATTTTCTATAACCTTTAATTTCTCTATCATTTACAATTTCTACCCAACTCTCTAAAACCTTATCACGATGTTTTAAATCGATAATAATATTAGCTTCATTAGTTTTTGGGAAAGTAAATTTATATAAACCAGCACGTTTAGTAGTTGTAATTTCTGCTTTAACTTTATACTTATCTAAAAAAGTGCTGTAATAACCAGGACTAGCTTTTTCATTTTTCTTTTGAAAATGAGAGGCGTATTCTTTATTTATAAATTGTGGTTTGCCAGTTGTTGGCATGAATAAAAAATCGCAATAATCTTCAATTCCTGTACCGCTTAAATGCGTTTGAGAGAAACCATAAATTATATTGTCTGTATAATGATAACCAGAACAACCATCCCAACCGTCTAAACGCGTATCGGGTCCGGGTTGTATCATACCAAATGGCAAAGCAGGACCAGGGTAAGTATGCCCATGACCACCGGTGCCTATAAATGGATTTACGTATGCAGTATAATCTTTTTTAGTTTGTGCAAAAGAAAAATTTGCAATTAGTAGTAGTGTGGAAATGATTTTAAAAAATTTCATTAAATTAATTTGTAATAGGTTTTACTTCAACTTTTTCATTCTAGAAAATGGATAGCCATTGCATCCTTTTTTTGGGTTTTTTCTATCAGCTAATGCTGATTTTTCGGCTATTTCATCTGTTTCTGCATTGTAAACAGTTAAACAAAATCCCCATTTCCAGGGCTCCATAGCATTAAAAGTCATGTAATCAATCCGTGTATATTTATTTGCATCACTTTTATTGTTTGCATCGTTTTTTGCAACCAAATATTGTTGTTCTGGGTTCCATTTAATGATATGGTATTTTGCATATCCATTTTGGATCCAAAGCGTATCATTTATGACGTAAGTAATGCCGTAATCGTCTGCAAAATTACCTAATGCAAAATCTGGAGCCTTAGTTTTAGCTTTTTGGGCTAATGCAAAAAGAGCAAAACTGAAAAATAATAATGTTATAGTTAGCTTTTTCATGAAATTTTTTCTACCATTTTTTTTACCAATTCACTTGAAGTTTGTTCAAATTGATATTCATCTTTAATACTTCCCATTTTTGTTGTTGAATTTCTAAATTTCATTTGACTTGCAACTTTAACTCTAGCTGAAGAATGAAAAACAAAAGCTCCTGTTTTTTCTTTAATTTCTAAAATATTTTGATGATTTATTCCTGCGCCTGGCATGATTTCT
>JAIELS010000206.1 GCA_019752795.1 Sphingobacteriaceae bacterium | reverse complement strand
AATTTTTTCTCCAAACAAGCGCATTTTTTCAACCGTTTCTTCATCGGCACCTGCCGAAGCAGCGCCACAAGCACAACAAGAAGCAATTAAAGAAGCTGTTTTCTGGCGGATGACATCAAAATACAGTTCTTCACTAATATCCATTTTCCGTACCTTTTCAATCTGCAACAACTCTCCTTCACTCATTTGTTGCACAGCTGTAGATACTATTTTTAATAGTGCAAATTCATTATTGTTAACCGATAACAATAACCCTTTAGCCAATAAAAAATCTCCAACTAAAACCGCGATTTTATTTTTCCATAAAGCATTAATGGAAAAAAAACCTCTTCGCTCATAAGCATTATCCACTACATCATCATGTACTAAAGTTGCTGTATGTAAAAGTTCAACTAATGCAGCCCCTCTATGGGTAGATTCTACAATTCCGCCACATAATTTTGCAGCAAAAAACACGAACATTGGTCGCATTTGTTTACCCTTACTCTTAACAATATAATGAGTGATACGATTAAGCAAAGGCGCATCACTCTGCATCGAAGCTTTAAACTTTGCTTCAAATGCATCAATTTCTGCGGCTATGGGTAATTTTATCTGATTTATTCCTGGCATTCAGCTAAAAAAAATGTGTTTGCAAACTTAGTTATTAAAACCGTATTTTTAATCAAATTAATTGATGTGAAAAAATCTTTAAAAGCACTCCTTTTTCTTATTGTTATTTTAGTAATTACTTACTTTGCTGGTCCAAAACCTACAGCACCAGTATATTTAACTAAACTTTCATCAGTTCCTGAATTAGCCAACTTGGCTGCCTATGTTGCAAAACAAGAGTCAAAACATCAAATTAAACCAGGGAATGAAGCCGAAATTGTTTGGGCAGATAGTGGAAAATTACAGCAAACTGAATATGCTATTGTTTATTTACATGGATTTTCGGCATCAAAAGAAGAAGGAAATCCCGCTTATTATTACTTAGCGAGAGCTTTACATGCAAATATGTATTTAGCTCGACTAGCAGATCATGGCATAGACACCATTGCACCAATGCAATATTTTACAGCCGATAGGCTTTGGGAAACAGCTAAAGAGGCTTATGCAATAGGAAAAAAATTAGGGAAAAAAGTAATTATTGTTGGCACTTCTACAGGTGGTACATTAGCCTTACAACTAGCTGCCACTTATCCAGAGATAAATAGTTTAGTTTTGATGTCTCCCAATATTGCTATAAATGATGAAAAGGCTTGGCTTTTAAATAATCCATGGGGATTACAAATTGCTCGTAAAGTTACTGGAAATGATGAACGAGTAATAGAAGGGAAAACGCCTGAATATAAAAAATACTGGTATACCAATTACCGACTAGAATCTGTAGTAGAATTAGAAGAGTTATTAGAAAGCGCAATGACACCTAAACTTTTTGCACAAATTAAACAGCCAGTGCTTATGCTTTATTATTATAAAAATGAAACTGAGCAAGATCCAGTTGTACGTGTAGATGCCATGCTCAAAATGTTCGATAAATTGGGAAGTACTCAAAAACAGAAAATTGCACTCCCAAAAACTGGCAATCATGTCATAGGTTCTTCAATTACAAGCAAGGATATTGAAGGTGTAGAAAAGGCAATGGATGGGTTTATCAAAACAAGACTCGAAACGAATTAATTGATTTAAATCTATACTTTCATCGCTTTGCTAGGGCAAGCAAAATCTGTACGTTTTAAACCTGTAGCTTTAATTGCACCATATCCACCAGCAACATCAATTACATTTTCAATACCGCGAGCTTTTAAAATAGAAGCCGCAATCATAGAACGATATCCACCTGCACAATGAATGTAATAAGTTTGATCTGGATTAATTTCGCCAGTCCATTCGTTGATATAATCTAGTGGCCGAGTTAAAGTATTTTCTAAATGCTCAGATTCGTACTCACCTGGCTTACGGACATCTAAAGCATTGACTACTTTACCCTTGTTAACATCATCTTCAAATTCTGTAGCAGAAATTGAGGTAATTGTCTCAATCTCCTTTCCAGCATTTTTCCAAGCTTGAATTCCTCCAGCTAAATAACCAATGGTATTGTCGTATCCAACACGAGCTAATCTTGTAATAGTTTCTTCAGCTTTTCCTTCGTCTGTAACTAATAACAATTCTTGTTTTAAATCTGTAATTAAAGCACCAACCCACGGAGCAAATTGTCCATTTAAGCCAATATTAATAGCATTTGGCACAAACCCCTTAGCAAAAACCTGAGGATCTCTTGTATCCAGAATTAGCGCACCAGTTTGGTTAGCCATGTCTTCAAATGCTTGAGGAGCTAAAGAAACCAGTCCTTTTTTGTAAACATCATCTATGTTTTCATAGCCACCTTTATTCATTGCAACATTTTTGGCAAAATATTGTGGTGGAGGCAGAATACCATCTGTAACTTCTTTAATGAATTGATCTTTTGATGTGGCTTTTAAAGCATAATTCACTTCTTTTTGATGACCTAAAGTATCAAAAGTTTCTTTACTCATACTTTTACCACAAGCAGAACCTGCACCATGAGCAGGGTAAACAATAATTTCATCTGGTAAAGTCATGATTTTAGTGTGCAATGAATCGTAAAGTATACTCGCTAAATCGTCCATTGTCAAATCGCCTTTTTGGGCTAAATCTGGTCTACCAACATCACCAATAAACAACGTGTCACCACTAAAAATGCAATGTTTTACACCATCTTTATCTGTTAATAAATAAGTTGTAGATTCTAAGGTATGTCCAGGTGTATGTAGCGCAGTAATTGTTAAATCACCAATCTTGAACTCTTCCCCATCTGTTGCAATATGCGACGGAAAACTAGTTACTGCTGTGGGACCATAAACAATTTGAGCACCAGATTTTTGTGCTAAGTCTACATGTCCAGAAACAAAATCTGCATGAAAATGAGTTTCGAAAATATATTTAATCTTTGCATTATTTTGAGCAGCTTTTTTTAGATAAGGCTCAACTTCACGTAAAGGGTCAATAATGGCTGCTTCGCCGTTACTTTCTATATAATATGCAGCTTCTGCAAGACAACCTGTATAAATTTGTTCTATTTTCATGTGATGAGTATCAAGTAGCAAGTATCAAGTAACAAGACCTAATACAACACTACAAAAATAACTCTAATAATTTATATGCGAAATGATTTTAATCATAATTGCATCAATTTTACTTTTTAGAATATTTTTATTGTTTATTCTGAATGAACAATTGAAAGAGCAGCTTAATTAGTCAATTCACCTGCAATAGGAACCTCCATTAATTTTTTAATTTCATCTATCGCTAAGCCTTTACCCATTAGATACATCAATTTAGTAACAGTAGCTTCAAATGTCATGTCATAACCGCTTAGAATACCCATTTTTTGTAACTTTCTACTAGTCTCATACTTACCTAATTGTACAGAGCCACCATTGCATTGAGAAATATCTACAATAATTTTATCATTCAAAATTGCTTCTTGTAAACAGGCTATAAACCAATCGGCCGTTGTGGTGTTACCAGAACCAAAAGATTCTAGCACAATCGCATCAACTTTAGATTCTGTAATTGCTCTAACCGCATTTTCTGTAATACCGGGATACATTTTAAGCACACCAATATTTGAATTAAATGTAGTATGAATTTGAAATTCTTCAGTTGGAATAGGTAAAATATAATTAGAGAAAAAATCTAAATTAACACCTGCTTCTGCTAAAATTGGATAATTTGGGGAAGAAAAAGCTTCAAACTTTTCCGAATCATTTTTAATAGAGCGATTACCTCTAAACAATTGAAAATCAAAATAAACAGAAACTTCTGGCACCATGGCTTTGCCATCTTTTTTAGTCGCCGCAATTTCTAATGCCGTAATTAAATTTTCTTTAGCATCAGTTCTAATCTCGCCAATTGGCAATTGTGAACCTGTTAAAACAACAGGTTTAGCTAAATTTTGCAACATAAAACTTAATGCCGCAGCTGTATAAGACATGGTATCTGAGCCATGAAGTATTACAAAACCATCAAATTCATGATATTTCTCTTTGATTAATTCTGCTAACTCAGTCCAAATTTCTGGGTTCATATTAGAAGAATCTAAAATTGGATCGAAAGAGTGAACAGACAATTGATAATCTAAACGAGCTAACTCAGGTACATTATTTTCAATTTGTTCAAAATCGAAAGGTATTAAGGTGCCAGTTTTAGAATCGTTAACCATTCCAATTGTACCACCAGTATAAATGATGAGAATTTTAGTCATTGATACAAATAACGGAAAGTTTTTTATTTTTTACTGTAAAGAATAAAAAGAGACTTTGCTAAAAGACGCAAAGTAAAGACAAAATCTAAACCCCAAATATTTTTTTCGAATTTGCTGTTGTTACTGCTGCAACTTCATCTAAACTTACCCCATAAATATCAGCTACTTTTTGTGCTATGTGTATCAAGTAGCTACTCTCATTCGGTTTACCACGATAAGGCACAGGTGCTAAGTAAGGAGAATCGGTCTCTAAAACAATATGTTCTAATGGAACATCTACCAAAACTAAATCCAAACCTGCTTTTTTATACGTTACTACACCTCCGATACCTAAATAAAAATTTAAATCTATAGCTCTTTTAGCTTGCACTAAGTCTCCAGTAAAGCAATGAAAAATACCTCTTAATTTTTCATCTTTCTCAGAATCTAAAACCTCGAAAACTTCATCAAATGCTTCACGGCAGTGGATTACAATAGGTAGCCCTAAATTTTTTGCCCAATTAATTTGCTTTTTAAAAGCATCTCGCTGAATTTCTAAAGTCGAATTATCCCAATACAGATCGATCCCAATTTCTCCAATAGCATAAATTTTTCTATTGGCTATACTATCAAAAATTGCTGCTAGTTGTTCCTTATAATCTTCTTTCACATCACAAGGATGAAGACCAGCCATTGCAAAACAATTTTCTGGATATCTTTTTACCAAATCATCAATCATTGCTATAGATTTCACATCAACATTTGGCAAAAAAAGCCTTTCAATATTAAAAGCCAAACAACGCTCCATTAACTGGTCTTGTTTATCTAAATCTGTTTCGTAATAAAGGTGTGTATGTGTATCTGTTAGCAACATGGTGCAAAGATATTTTTTATTTCAAGAATTAAAGGCATAAAAAAACCCTACTCACTTAAGCG
>JAIELS010000044.1 GCA_019752795.1 Sphingobacteriaceae bacterium | reverse complement strand
ATGTATGTTTGTGGGCCAACTGTTTACAATGATGTGCACTTGGGTAATTGTCGTACTTTTATTTCATTCGATTTAATTTTTAGATACCTAAAGTATAGCGGATACAAAGTTCGTTATGTAAGAAATATTACAGACGCTGGTCACTTAGAAGGTGATAGAGATGAGGGCGATGATAAGTTTGCAAAAAGAGCAAAGTTAGAACAATTGGAGCCGATGGAAATTGTTCAGAAATATACCTTAGGTTTTCATGAGGTATTGAGAATGTTCAACACACTGCCTCCAAGTATAGAGCCAACTGCAACTGGTCATATCATAGAGCAAATTGAAATGATTAAAACCATTATTGCGAATGGTTATGCTTATGAGGTAGATGGAACAATTTATTTTGATGTAGAAAAATACAGTAAAAAATATAACTATACCATTTTAACCAACCGCAATTTAGAAGATATGCTGGCTAACACCAGAGAATTGGGCGGACAAGATGATAAGCGTGGTAGGTTAGATTTTGCACTTTGGATAAAAGCTAAGCCTGAAACTTTAATGCAATGGGTATCTCCTTGGGGCATGGGTTTCCCAGGCTGGCATATAGAGTGTTCGGCAATGAGCGCAAAATATCTAGGTCAAGAATTTGATATACATGGCGGAGGAATGGATTTAGCGGCAACTCACCATACCAATGAAATTGCACAATCTGAAGCTTGTAGCCATCACCAACCTGCTAAATATTGGATGCATACCAATATGTTAACCGTTAACGGTACGCGTATGTCAAAATCTGCAGGAAATGGATTTTTGCCAGAAGAACTGTTTACGGGAAATCATCCTTTGTTAAGAAAAGGGTATAGCCCAATGACTGTTAAGTTTTTTATGCTACAAGCGCATTACCGCAGTACTTTAGATTTTTCTAATGATGCTTTAGATGCCTCAGAAAAAGGATTTAGAAGATTGATGAATGCAGTGAGTTTATTGCCTAAGTTAACAGCAAGCGAGCAAGGAGAAATAGAAATTGACCCAATCCGTAAGAACTGTGAACAAGCAATGAACGATGATTTTAATAGTCCAGTTGTAATTGCTGAATTATTTGAAGCAGTTAGAATAATCAATACTGTTTATGATGGTACAGCAAAAATTACAGCAACAGAACTCGAAAAATTAAATCTTTTAATGAATGATTTTATCTTTGATATTTTTGGTTTAAAAAATGAAGAGTCAAGTAATACGGAGTTAAATGAAGTGTTAGATATGGTGATTGACTTAAGAAAAAATGCCAAAGAGAATAAGGATTACGCTACATCAGATCAAATTAGAATTGGATTGCAAAATATCGGAATTCAATTAAAAGATAGTAAAGACGGAACAACTTGGAGTAAAAGTTAATTTAATTATAACTAAATAATGAATAGAAAAATATTAGCTGTTGCAGTAATTATAAGTTTCTTGTTTTCTTGCCAAAGTAAACAGACTACAGAAACAGCAGAGGTTGTGGCTATAAAACTCGTATCTCCAACGTTTGATGCAGATAGTGCATTTGCCTATACTAAAGCGCAGGTAGATTTCGGTCCACGTATTCCATCTACTCCGGCACATTTAAAAACTGCCCAATATCTTGTCGAAAAATTTAAATCTTTTGGTGCAGCAGTTACTGTTCAAGAAGCTCCAGCTAAAACCTACGATGGAAAATCGCATACTTTAAAAAATATTATTGCTAGTTTTTCTCCGGATAAAAAAGACAGAGTTTTGATTACCGCACATTGGGATGCTCGCCCTTTTTCAGATCAAGATCCTGATGTGAACATGAAGGATAAAACATTTGATGCTGCTAATGATGGCGCAAGTGGTGTTGCTGTCATCTTAGAAATGGCTCGACAAATTCAACAAAAATCGCCAAATGTAGGTGTAGATTTTATTTTGTGGGATATTGAAGACTACGGCAAATCTAACGACGAAAGTGAAAATGAAAAAACTTGGTGTATTGGCTCGCAATATTGGGCTAAAAATAAACACAAAGCAGATTATAAAGCACTTTATGCTATCAATTTAGATATGGTAGGCGGTGGAAACGCACAATTTGCACAAGATGAAGTTTCTAGAAAGTATGCACCAAACATTGTGCAAAAAGTTTGGGCTATCGGAAATGAAATTGGCTATGGTGCATACTTTATCAATGTAATTTCTGGAAGTATTATTGATGATCATTTTTGGATGAACCAAGCAGGCATACCAAGTATCGATATTATTCATTATACCGATGCATCTGGCTTTTATATGAATTGGCATACACAATTAGATAATTTAAATAACATAGATAAAAATACCCTAAAAGCGGTTGGACAAACTGTTTTAGAAACCATCTATCGTGAGCAACCAGTCAATTAATTAAAAAATTTGATTAATTTAAAACTTAATCTATACCTCAACGCTTATATTCGTACAGTCTTATCTTTTATCAAATGAAGAAAATTATAGCTACAGTTTTAGCAACCGCTCTAAGTATTGGCCTTTATGCTCAAAAAGCAGATGGAACAACTAAATCTTTATTAAATGCAGAAAAATCTTTTGCCGAATCTGCGGCGAAAAATGGAACTAAAGAAAGTTTTTTAAAGTATGCAGCGGCAGATGGATTGGTATTTAGACCTAATCCGGTAAATGCAAAAACTTTTTATACTACTGCGCCAGACATGAAAAATTTAACTTGGACGGCAGATTTTGCTAGAGTAGCTCGTAGTGGCGACTTAGGTTTTACCTCGGGCAGTTATACAGTAAATGGCGACCAAAAATCTTATGGGCACTATTTATCAATTTGGAGAGCTAACGATGGTAAATGGGAATTTATTCTGGATTTAGGTGCAGAGACCAATAAACCTTTAGCTAAAAAAGCGACTAATTTTAAAGAACCAAAAGATCATTATTCGCCAAAATTTGTGTCCGACAAAGAATTAAAATCGCATAGAGATATTATTTATACGACCGAAAAAACATTGAATACCATGTTTAAAACTTATGGCGCAAGTGCATTTGCAGGGTTTTTAACTGAAGATTCGCAATTGATGTTTCCAGGAACTGATTTATTGGTGGGTAAAGAAAATATCATTGCTTTTAACAATAGAATGATAGACAAAATTAGCTTAAAAACTACTTCTGCTGATAAATCATTGGGTGGAGATTTAGCATATACTTACGGTGTAGCTACCATTGATTACAAAGCAGATTTAAGAGAAAGCTTCCATTATGTATTTATTTGGGAGCGTCAAGCAGATTTTAGCTGGAACATCATCAATCAGATTTATACTTTAGCAGATCGCTAATTAGTGTTTGTCATCCGATGGCTATCGGATCAGAGCGCAGAATTTATTTAATAGATTCCTCGAAACTCGGAATGAAAAAGGATTTTGGTTGTACCGAAATCCTTTTTTGTTTAACTAAATTTCGTAATTGCCAGCTTGACTGGCAATCGTAATGCTTTACTAGACCAAATAAACCTATATATCGCATTACTATTCCCGTTTGCACGGGAATGAGGAAATATTTTTGAATTTGTTCTTGTGGTTGGTGTTATCACCAACTACTGTTATTTTAGCTTATTTTTTACCTTTCGGTGCCTTACCGGATTATGAACTGGGGGTTAAAGGACACCAGGCTGATAGGGTAAAAACAAAGGGTAGGATGAAGCTTAGCTAAAGGGTACCTTACTTGCATCTTACTTGCACCTTAATCCTATCTTGAGCCTATCTCGAAGGCATAACAAAGGCATCTAAAGGCGTAAAACTCACATTATGTTAACTATAATAAGACAAATCATCACAATTTTCTCTTGTGGCTAGATTTTCAGCTTTTGTTTAGTGATCACACCAACCAGAGGATAAACCATATTTTTCTGAATTTTTTGGCGTTATTATTGAAGATCAATCTCTATGAATAAACATTTCCTAATCACCATCTTTTCTTTCCTATCCCTTACAGCCTTTGCCCAACAAAAGTTCGATGTACAAGGTCATCGTGGGGCAAGAGGAATAATGCCAGAAAACACCATCGAAGCCATGATTAAAGGCTTACAATTGGGTGTAACTACTTTAGAGATGGATATCGTGATTTCTAAAGATAAACAAGCTGTGGTCTCTCAAGAGCCTTATTTTAACCACGAATTTAGTCTAACCCCAGATGGAAAGGAAATATTGTTCAAAGACGAGAAAAAGAACAACATCTACCAAATGGATTATGCGGAAGTTAGAAAGTTTGATGTGGGTAGTAAAATTCATCCTCGCTTTCCAGGACAACAGAAAATTAAAGCTTATAAACCTTTATTGGGTGAGTTGATAGATTCTGTTGAGGCTTATGTAAAAGTAAATAAACTAGCCAAGCCAGATTATAACATCGAAACCAAACTCATTAGAAAAGGAGATGGAGAGTTTCAACCTTCTCCAGAAGAATATGTAGAAATTATCATGGCTATTGTAAAGCAAAAAAAGCTAGAGAAACGAGTAATCATTCAGTCTTTTGATATGCGAAGCTTGCAATATTTACACCAGAAATACCCTAAAATGCGCACTTCTTTGGGTATTGATGAAAAAGAAGATTTTGAAAATAACATTAAAGACCTAGGTTTTAACCCAACTATTTATAGCCCTTACTCCGTTTTAGTGGGAAAAGGTTTGGTAGACAAATGCCATGCTGCGGGTATAAAAATTATCCCGTGGACAGTTAACTCTATTAAAGATTTAAAATATTTAATGAGTTTAGGTGTAGATGGAGTGATTACTGATTACCCTAATTTAATGGGGCAGTTGGATAATTAATTGGCTGCCGATTTTGCAAGATCAAAAAATACTTCGTGCAAAGTGCTCATTTCTTTTTCAATTTCAGCTTTAGAACCTTTTATTGTGGCCTCAAATTTAAAACTCTTTGTATCTTTTCTATTTGAGCTTGCTTTAACTACAATTGCATTGTTTGCAGTTGTCATTTTTGAAATATAAGCATTCGATAAACTCGCCAAGCTACTTTTTATTTGATTGCTGGTGAATTTACTGATGTTACCCAAGTCTATGCTAAACTTAGTTTGGGTTTGCTGTTTTTGAATTGGTTTTGTTAGTTGTACTTCAATAGCATACAAAGTTTGGCTAGCTAAAAATGCAATTGTTAGGAGCGTTGCAATTCTTTTCATTTTAACAAATTTAGTTTCTAGTATTGAAGTTATGGATTATTAATTGAAAACTTATTATAATTAAAGATTTAAAATATTAATCAGTTTAGGTGTAGATGGAGTGATAACAGATTA
>JAIELS010000131.1 GCA_019752795.1 Sphingobacteriaceae bacterium | reverse complement strand
CGTCCAAATAGGAGGAATTTACCGCTTAAATTATTACTTGTTGACAGGTTACTAGGAGTTGTGGTTAAATATCCTTTTATTAAATTTATTTATCTATAGCAGTGAATAATTCACCTAGGTTATTACCTTCGAAAACACCTAAAATATATAAAAGTAAAAAGCTAAACACAGCTAATTTTGGCAATTTTACTCATAGTGATTATCAAATATTCTTACACTTGGTTAGTAAAATAGGAGGAGTTGATGAATTTGGAAAGTATCTACAGCCTCACCAATTAGAAAGAGAGCATGTTTTGACTGCTAAAGAATTTAGCGCAGTGTTTAATACTAATATTGATAATAGTTATAAGGTTTTAAGAAAAGCTGTCGACAAACTAATGACAACAAACTTAAAAGTTGAGAGACAGCAATCATTGGAATTATGGAAGATTAATGTATGTTCGATGGCGAAATATAATAAAAACGAGGGTCGTATAATAATTAAGTTCACTGACGATATTATGCCATACTTAGCGCAAGTAAGAAAAAAATTTGTTTTATATAACCTAAAAGAAATATCTAATTTTGGAAGTTTATATACAACTCGCCTTTATGAGTTGATACAGGAATTTAAAGAAACTGGCTGGATACTAAAATCAGTAGAGCAGCTGAGAGAGATATTTACTGTAGGAGAAAAATTTAAGGCTTACAAAGATCTTAAGCGTCATACATTCGCTCACGCTTGTCAGGAAATAAACGATAACTATGATATGGATTTAAGATTTGAAGAGATCAAAGAAGGGCGTAAAGTTGTTGCAGTTAAATTTCTATTCAAGAAAACATTAGTTCACAAAGTAACTAATCGAAAAACAGGGGTTGAAAAGAACGTCTATGTTAAACCTAAAGCTCGTATTAAGAAAAAACAAAGCATTCCCGAAGTGCTAGAGGGGCAACTTTCTTTTGATGATTTAAAAGACGATCCAAAATCAATAAAAAGTGTAATGTCTTCTCTTTTGACAAAGTTCTTTCCACCCAAAAAATAATTATTTTTGTAACGGTAAGCACATGAAAAAAATTTATTCGACAGAATGCGCACTTATCCATAGGAGAAAAAATCTCCTATGCTCCGCTCAAAGTAAGGGGTAGAAAGAAAATTGCATTTCGATGAAAAAACACCAATACTAGTTGATTTTTGCACCATTTTTTTAGAGCGCAGGTGTTGGGATTACTTTTTTGTGAATTTAAAAACTAAAGTTATGACAAACATTCGCAGAATTTTGTTATACGCTAGATGCATTGAAAAAGTTCAATGCGCAAAACGCACAATACGGAAAAAATAATTCTTATTTTTTGTTCTTTTCAATCCTGTGCTTTTCAACTAATAATTAAACAAAACAGTAATTTAAGGTTAGTTATGTCGTTTGATATTGATTCTGGTATTTTTATTGCATTTTTGGTTGTCACTCTTGTAGCTGGATTGTTTTCAAGTCGGGGTACTAAGAATATTCAAGAGTACGCTGTAGGAGATAGAAGGTTCAGCACAGCAACTATTGTAGCAACAATTATCGCTACGTGGATTGGTGGTGAATTTTTTTATGTCAACCTTGCGGAAAGTTATACTAATGGACTAAATCATATATGGGTAGCAGTATTAGGAGATTTTTTTGCTATTTTGATAGTAGGAACAGTACTTGCCCCAAGAATGGGAGAGTTTCTTGGTAAATTATCAATAGCAGAAGCAATGGGTAGTTTATTTGGAGATCGTATTAGGATCATTACGTCTGTATCAGGATTTATAGGAGCTTCAGGTGCAATTGCAGTAGAATTAAAGTTATCAGGCATAATTTTTGAATATGCCCTTGGAATTCCTAGTGTGTATGGAGTTATATTAGCTACTATTATAGTTACGTTATACTCTTCATTGGGTGGTATAAAATCAGTGACATTTACTGATATTATTCAGTTTTTTACTTTTGGTGTTGTAATACCTATAGTGGCTTATGCTCTGTTAATAAGTATAGATAATATTGATATGATTAGTAATACTTTGAATGCTAGTCCATTGTTTGATTATAAAGAAGTTTTTGACTTTTCCAATCCATTATCTTTGCATTATCTTTTTCTATTTTTATTTTTTTTAGTTCCACCATTTGGCCCTGCTAATTTTCAAAGAGTAGCGATAGCTAAGAATACTAATCAAATTAGCAAATCTTTTACTATTGCTGCTTTTACGTGTTTATTTTTTTCTATCATTGTTGGTTGGATAGCTGTACTTGTTTTATCAATTAACCCAGGGATTGGGTCAGATGATGCAATCAAACTACTCATTTTTAATTCTTCTTTTACCGGGCTAAAAGGGGCTATGTTAGCAGGTATTATGGCAATGATAATGTCTACTGTGGATTCATATATAAATGCTACATCTGTTCTCATAGTTCATGATTTTTTAAAACCATTAAAAATGAATTTCATAAAAAGTGAATTAATTTCTGCTCGTATTGCATCAGTGTTAATTGGAATATTCGCTTTGAATTTAGCTCTTTATGAAGGTACTTTACTGGAATTGATTATTATTACATGCTCTTTTTATATGCCTATTGTAACAGTACCATTCATCATGGCAATTATGGGGTTTAGAAGCACAGAAAAATCTGTCATAATAGGTATGTTAGCAGGTTTTATAACTGTCATAAGTTGGGATTATCTATGGCAAATTAAAATTATAAACAGCGTTTTTATGGGTATGATATCTAATCTTATTTTTTTAATAGGAAGTCATTATCTATTAAAACAGGAAGGTGGATGGGTTGGTATTAAGGATACTATCCCACTTACTATCCTTCGTAATCAAAGAAAAGAAAATGTTAGGCAATTTCTTTTAAGTTTAAAATCTTTCAACTTTATAACTATCTGTAAAGAAAATTGTCCTAGAGGGGAAGGACTGATATCGATACTTGGGATATTTGTTATGATTTCTGGTTTTAGTAATGTTCATACTCTAGATCAAGAGTACCAACTACAATACTCTTTTTTAATTAATGCCTTATATCCATTAACTCTTTGTTCTTCTATGATTTTAATTAGTTATCCATTATGGCTAGATACATGGAAAAAAACAAAAATAATAGCGGTACTTTGGAACTTAATTATGTTTCTTGTTTTAATATGTTTTGGATTTTTAATGGTGTTATTCAGTAAGTTTTCAGAAATTCAGTTAATGGTTTTTATGATTAATATAATTATTATATCATCAGTTGCTAAATGGAAATGGTCATTGTTTAATATTTTATTTGGCACTATTTTAATGACTATCTATTACCAAAGACTAAACTTACATGGATTAGATATCAGTTTTATATCGTCACAATTTAAAGTTGTTTATTTGCTACTCTTAATTATTTCTACATTAGTTGTCTTTTTAAAGCCAAAACAAGATTTTCAAGAAAAAACAGAACAAAAATCTGATTATTTATCTCATAAACTAGACGATCAAACAATAGAACTCAAGAAATCATTAGAACTCAAACAAGAGTTTTTACGTAATTTAGAACATGAAGCTCGTACACCTATTACCAGTATTAGTACTATGGGATCAATTCTAGATGAAAGTTATGATAAACTAACCGAGAATCAGAGACGTAAAGCAATAAAAGATATAGCTAAAAGCTCTGAACGCCTTAATAGTCTTATAAGCAATATACTGGATCTATCTAAGTTATCTGGTCTAAATTATCAATTAAACATCAATGATATAGATTTTAGTGAACTAGTTTATGAAAGAGTAAAAATCTGTAGAAAATTATATACCGAAGATAAATACAAGGAGTTACAAGAAGTAACCCTAGATATAAGGGATAACATAATCGTAAGTTGCGATAAAAATTACATTACAACCGCAATAGATAACATCATCATTAATGCATTGCAATATTGTACTGACGGTAAGATTACAATTAAGCTTTATAAAAACAGACAAGAAGAAGTGTTTTTTGCAGTCCAAGATGAGGGTATAGGAATACCTAAAGAAGAACTTTACGATGTATTTGGAGCTTTTACAGTTAGTTCAAAAACAAAAACTCCAGCAGGCGGAAGAGGCGTAGGTCTTGCTTTATCTAAAAAAGTTGTAGATTTACATAACGGTGGAATTTGGGCTAAACAAAATTCAGATAAAGGAGTTACTGTTGGATTTAATCTACCTTTAAAAAATAAGATACTTGATTAACCACTCCTTTTACAAAAATGAATTTTAAAGAGCAAGTATTGGTACAATGCATCTTGCATATAACAAAATTCTGCAAATGTTTGTCATAACTTTGGTTTTCAAATTCACAAAAAAGTAATGCCAACTAGTTTAGTAAAATCTAAAATTCATGATAATGCGCAATACGCCATTCAACAAAAATTGAATGGCTGCGCTCTAAAAAAATGGTGCAAAAATCAACTAGTATTGGTGTTTTTTCATCGAAATGCAGTTTTCTTTCTATCCCTTACTTTGAGCGGAGCATAGGAGATTTTTTCTCCTATGCATAAGTGCGCACTTTGTGAACATTCAAATTTCTTGATTACTTTTCTCAATTCCATTATTTTTAAATTGTTAGTGATGTCTTTCATCCATCATTGCAAAATCAATCTATTTAAACCTAAAGCTTTATGCTAGGGGTCTGCTGTTATAAGTACTTTTGGTATGAAATTCGGTAGGTAGTTGTTTTAAAATGACTGATGAAAGCCCCTAGCACCATTTTAATTAGGTTTAGGAGATTGATTATGAAAGACCACAGTTACAACTTATGGACTCTTACCGAGCTTCGTAAAGACGACCCAAGAGCTTACCTTGATGTTATAGTGTTTAATGCTAGATTTGGTAAAATTCAGGCTATAGATTATCAAGAAAATAAAGTCTTTGTTATTTCCGAAGAACAGTACAAAAAATTGCAAAATAGCTAATATCATATCTTAGATAAAAAGAGCTACTATAAACCATCTTAATATGATACTATGAAAATTAGAGAGTATACTTCTATTTTTCATAGTATCAAGGCAATGAGCAATGTTAAGGCAAAAATTTCTTACTCTTATTGAACAACATTTTCAAGTCCACAAAGTTTGTGCACTACTCGGTCCGAGGCAGTGCGGTAAAACTACTTTGTCTAAAGACTTTGCTAAACTTTATCAAATTCCTAATATTAATATTTTTGATCTTGAAAATCCATTAGATCTAGAAAGGCTTAATGAGCCAATGCTAGCTCTTTCAGATTTACAAGGATTTGTTATCATTGATGAGATTCAGTATAAACCTAATTTATTTCCTATTCTTCGTGTTTTAGCAGATAATAAAAATATAAAGTTTTTG
>JAIELS010000132.1 GCA_019752795.1 Sphingobacteriaceae bacterium | reverse complement strand
AAAGATCATTTAGACAATTGGATTGAGCGATTTAAAAGCGCTAAAACCATCGATCCAAATAAAAAAGTAATTATTCCAGGTGAACCTGAATTCGATTTTGAACAAGAAAGAAAAGTAAGCGGTATTCCAATTATTGACGTGGTAGTTAACGATTTGAATGAGTTGGCTGCCAAATTAGAAATTAAAGGTTTATAATTAGCATTCGCTTTGTTCTTTAGTCTTTCAGCTTAAAGCACTATCTTTGCAACATGACAAATTTATCAGTCAACATTAACAAAATAGCCACCTTGCGTAACAGTAGAGGCGGTAATAACCCTGATTTAGTAAAGGTCGCTTTAGACTGTGAACGTTTTGGTGCACAAGGCATTACAGTGCATCCACGTCCAGACCAAAGACATATCCGCTATCAAGATACATTTGATTTAAAAGCAGTAATTGCTACGGAATTTAATATTGAAGGGAATTGTAGAGAGCAAAAATTTATCGATCTTGTTTTAGCAAATAAACCTGCTCAAGTTACTTTAGTACCCGATGTTTTAGGTCAAATTACCTCTAACCATGGCTGGGATACCATAAAAGAACAAGCATATTTAAAAGAAATGGTTAGTCTTTTTCAAAATGAAGGTATTCGTGTCTCTATTTTTGTAGATCCAGTAATTGAAATGGTTGAAGGGGCAAAAGCAACAGGAACAGATAGAATTGAGTTGTATACCGAAGCCTACGCAAACCAATATCACAAAGACAAAGCGAAAGCAATTGCACCCTATATCGCTGCTGCAAAAAAGGCAAATGAATTAAATTTGGGTTTAAATGCTGGTCACGATTTAGACTTAAACAACCTAAAATATTTTGCGCAAAACATTCCAGAATTATTAGAAGTTTCTATTGGCCATGCGCTCATTAGCGACGCACTATATTTTGGCTTAGAAAATACAATTCAACTTTATTTAAGACAATTAGCTTCATAAGTTGAAAGTGAAAAGTATAAAGTTTAAGACTGCATACATTTCACTTTTAACTTTCAACTTTCAACTTCGATATGTTAAAAGGAATTATCCTTGTACTTATTGGTGCCTGCAGTTTCGGCATCCTATCTACCTTTGTAAAATTGGCTTATGCAGACGGTTACTCGCTGAGCGATGTGACAGGTACACAAGCATTTTTTGGCGCCATTTTATTGTGGTTATTTTATTTTTTGCAAACTAAGGTTTCAAAAAAAGTTTATCCAAAATCTAAAACAAAATGGTATAAATTATTAGTGGCGGGTGCATTTACTGGCTTAGTGAGTATGTTCTATTACCAATGCGTAAAACTAGTACCTGCATCTTTAGCCATTATTTTATTAATGCAATTTGTTTGGCTAAGCGTTTTATTAGAACTTTTTATATACAAAAAGAAACCTAGTAAAATGCAAATTTTAGCCATCGTAATTATTTTAGGCGGAACAGTTTTAGCAAGTGGTTTTACAGAATCTAGCGCTAGTGAAATTAGTATCGAAGGTATAATTTATGGGATGCTAGCTGCATTATGCTATGCAATTTTTTTAATGTTAAATGGAAAATTAGGTAACGATTATCCTCCATTAAAAAAGAGTGCCTTGATGATTACTGGAGCATGTATTTTGATTTTCATTAGCCTACCTCCTACTTTTTTAATGAACGGTGCATTAGGAACTAGCTTATTCAAATGGGGTATTATCTTAGCTGTTTTTGGCACATTTATCCCTCCATTGTGTTTCTCAACTGGTATACCAAAAATAGGATTAACTTTAAGCTCCATTTTAAGCTCGGTAGAATTACCGGTAGCGGTGATGATGAGCAGTTTAGTTTTACACGAAGAAGTAAACTTAATGCGTTGGTTAGGTGTTATAATTATTCTAAGCGCCCTTATTCTTCCAAATTTGGAAAATATAAAAAAGGGAAATATATTTAATAAAAAAAACTCATGAAAAATTCTGCATTAAGTCTTTTGATACTTGTTGTAATCGCCCTTGGAGGATGTAAAAACGTAGCTACCATTAACGAAAGTGAAGCTGGCGATGTAATTACAACTTACCTTAAAGGAAATCCTGAATATAAAACAGATCGTTTTCACTTTGGAGAGATGAAGTTTAACAGTAAAAAAGAAATGGTGGAGCTTGAAAAATATAGAGCCTTAGCGAATGAAGGCTACATCTCTATGGATTTGGTAGAAGGAAAAAAGAAGTTTTTATCAAGTGATAGCAGCTATACTTACACCATAAAACTAACTGATAAATCAAGTGATTTAGTTTTAAAACAAGGAAATGATAACGCGACAGTTAAAGTAGTTGATTATATTTTATCTAGCGAAAAACCAGTTAATTTCTCAAGAGTAAATGATAACAATGCAAAAGTTACGGTAACACTTAAAAAAGAAAATACTGTATTTGCTCCATTTCAAAAAAACAGTTCAAATAATAGCGATTTCATTACTAAAACATACCGCCTAAAACTAGACAAAGAAGAAGGTTGGAAAGTAAAAAATTAGGCTGAGATTGAGACTAAGGTTAAGGTTGAGTATTTAGAATTGAAGAAAAACCTAACAACTCCAGACAACATACTATACAAAGTAATTGCCACCAAAATATGACGCTACAAGCGAACAATTGATACCAATAAATAGTTGCGGATTTCTTACCTTTGCAAAATCATTTATTGCTATCCTTTATGAGCTTAAACATTCATTATCAAGAAGACTTTAAAGACCGCCACATTGCGCCTAACAGCGATGATACAGCGGCTATGCTACAAACAATTGGCGTAAACTCTATCGACGAACTAATTGAACAAACAGTTCCTCAACAAATTAGATTAGAAAAACCTTTAAACTTACCTAAGGCAAAATCTGAGATAGAATATTTAACCAGTTTAAAGCAAACCGCATCACTAAACAAAGTATATAAATCTTACATAGGGCAAGGTTATTATCATACTTTAACACCGGGTGTTATTTTACGTAACGTATTCGAAAACCCAGGATGGTACACGCAATACACGCCTTACCAAGCAGAAATTGCACAAGGTCGTTTACAGGCTTTGTTAAATTTCCAAACTATGGTTATTGACTTAACAGGAATGGAAATTGCGAACGCATCTTTGTTAGATGAAGGTACAGCAGCTGCAGAAGCTATGTTTATGCAATACAGCTTACGCAAAAATCAAACAGCAACTAAATATTTTGTTTCGGAATTAATTTTCCCACAAACCATAGATATTTTAAAAACTCGTGCCAATCCATTCGGTATCGAATTGGTAATTGGCAGCCATGAAACATTTACTGCAACAGAAGATTTCTTTGGTGCAATTGTACAATATCCGGCAGGTAATGGTGAAGTACTAAATTACACAGACTTTGCTGCTACTTTACATACACAAAACATCAAATTAACTGTAATTGCAGATTTATTAAGCTTAACCTTATTAACTCCTCCAGGAGAATGGGGCGCTGATGTAGTTGTTGGAACAACACAACGTTTTGGCGTACCAATGGGCTTTGGTGGTCCGCATGCAGCCTATTTTGCAACTAAAGATGAATACAAACGTTCTATCCCTGGTCGTATTATTGGCGTAACTATAGATAGCAATAACAATTACGCTTTACGTATGGCTTTGCAAACTCGCGAGCAACACATTCGTAGAGATAAAGCAACATCTAACATCTGTACTGCGCAGGCATTATTGGCTATTATGGCTGGTTTTTATGCCGTTTATCACGGACCAAAAGGATTAAAATTAATTGCAGAACGCACCCACGGATTAGCCGTTACTTTAGCAAAATCTTTGGCAGGAGTGGGTTACAACGTTTTAAGTAAATCATATTTTGATACCATTCAGGTAGACCTTGGCGAATTGAAAGGTTCTATTCACAGAGAATGTTTAGACCACAATATTAACCTTAACTACAGCGGAAATACAGCAAGTATCTCTTTAGATGAGGCCACTACTTATGAAGATGTAAAATTATTGGTTCGCTTATTCTCTAAAGTAAAAGGCATTGCAGCCGATAGCGTAACTCTTGTTGAAAATGTTTCTACAACTATTGCTACAGCATTACAACGTACTTCAACATATTTAACGCACCCAATTTTCAATTCTCATCATTCAGAGCATGAAATGTTGCGTTACATTAAATCATTAGAAACAAAAGATTTATCACTTTGCCATTCGATGATTGCTTTAGGCTCATGTACAATGAAATTAAATGCAACAAGTGAAATGATCCCTGTTACATGGTCAGAATTTGGAAATATTCATCCTTTTGCTCCAACTGATCAGGTTTTAGGTTATTATACTGTATTTGATGAATTAAACAAATGGTTAAGTGAAATTACTGGTTTTGCTGCAATGAGTTTACAACCTAATGCTGGCGCACAAGGCGAATATGCTGGCTTAATGGTTATTCGTGCTTATCACCAAGATCGTGGAGATCATCACCGTAACATCGCTTTAATTCCGGCTTCGGCACATGGTACTAACCCTGCTTCTGCTGCAATGGCAGGAATGAAAATTGTAATTGTTAAATCGTTAGAAAATGGAAACATTGATGTTGATGATTTAAAAGCAAAAGCGGCAGAACATTCAGCAAATCTTTCTTGTTTAATGGTAACCTATCCATCTACCCATGGTGTGTTCGAAGAAAGCATTATGGATATTTGTGAAACGATACACCAACACGGTGGACAAGTTTACATGGATGGCGCTAACATGAACGCACAAGTAGGCTTAACAAGTCCGGGTAAAATTGGCGCAGATGTTTGCCACTTAAATTTACATAAAACCTTCTGTATTCCACACGGTGGAGGTGGCCCTGGTATGGGACCAATTGGTGTTGCGGCACATTTGGTTAAATATTTACCTGGTCATGCGGTGGTTGATATCAATAACGAAAAATCAATTCCAGCAGTTTCTTCTGCACCTTGGGGTTCTGCATCTATTCTAATTATCTCTCATGCTTACATCGCTATGATGGGTGGTGAAGGCTTAACTGATGCGACTAGATATGCAATCTTGAATGCGAACTATATGAAAGCACAATTGGAACAACATTATCCAGTATTGTATTCTGGTTCTCAAGGTCGTTGTGCACACGAAATGATTTTAGATTGCAGAGGTTTCAAAAACTTTGGTATCGAAGTAGTAGACATTGCCAAACGTTTAATGGATTACGGTTTCCACGCACCAACGGTATCTTTCCCAGTTGCTGGAACCTTAATGATTGAGCCTACAGAATCTGAGCCTAAACATGAATTAGATCGTTTCTGCGATGCTTTAATTGCAATTAGACATGAAATTACTGCGATAGAAAACGGCAGTTTAGATAAAGTAGATAACCCCTTAAAAAA
>JAIELS010000046.1 GCA_019752795.1 Sphingobacteriaceae bacterium | reverse complement strand
TCCTCAAGAATATTACACATCGGTTGCGTTGAAAGAGTTTGGAGCAACTGGTCCAATTACTATTGCTGCTGCTAAAACAATGTCTATTAATGGGAAAAATGTTTCAGTTCAAAGCTTAAAACCGATGAAACCAATAGTTGATGGAAATGAATTTGTTGGGATGATTGAAACCAATCATAGAATAAAAAAATAAAAGCTCTAGTTTTATTGGGATTGGCATAAGTCTATTTCCGAAAGGCTGTAGTGTTAATACCATAAGATAAGTTGATTTTAGATAAAAAAAAGCCCAGTTTATTAGGTTAAACTGGGCTTTTTTTTTAGTAAAGATTACTGTTTCTTCATCTTTAAGTTTTCTTTAAAAATGGTTTGTAAATCTCTTTGTTTGTCAATATTTACAATTATTTCTTGAATAGCATTTGCAGCATCAACGAAAAATGTTTTGTTGATGTTTTGAAACTCATCTGTTGCTTTATGGTAATCTTTATGGTCTTCTACACCAAAATAGATAAAAGGAATATTTTTAGCATTAAAAGCACCTTGGTCACTTTGGTTCGTCCAGTCCTCACGACCTAACTTCGGATCATCATGACCAAATAAAACTTTTATATTTGGGTTAGTTGTAATAAAAAATGGTTTTAACTCAGGATATTTGAAAGTTCCAACGGCATAAAGTTCGCCTTTATCATTATGGCTAATCATATCCATATTAATATTTAACTTAATTTTTTCTAATGCAACTGGCGGATTAGCTACAAAAGCTTTAGCGCCTTGTAAGCCCATTTCTTCAGCATCAAAAATTGCAAATATTAAAGTATTGTTAGGTTTATTTTTAGTGAAATATTTTGCAAACTGTAATAAGCCAGCTACTCCAGAGGCATTATCATCAGCGCCATTATAAATCTCATTTTTAATTACACCAACATGGTCGTAATGTGCAGAGATTACAATCACATTATCACTTTTTCCAGGGATATAAGCAATTAAGTTTTTGCCTTTAATCGCTTCAGCACCATTTCTACCTTTAACTTCAAAATCTTGTTCATAACTACTTTTTCCAGGATATGGTTTTAATCCAATTTCTTTCAATCGTGAAGTTAAATATGTTCTCGCCATTTCTGCACCTTTTGTGCCAGTTTTACGGCCTTCGTATGCGTCTGAAGATAAGGTTTCAACATCTTTAAGTAATTGCTCACTTGATTTTTGAACAGAATTGTTATTTTGTACTGAGCCACAACTCATTAAAATGGCTAAGGGTATTAGAAATATTTTTCGCATTAGATATGATTTGATTAAGAAATAAAGGTAAAGATATTGTTTGATAAAATATGCGTGTAAATAATGTAAAAATTGAATTATCTACATCGATTATAGGCTATAATAACTTAATTTGGAGCTAGAATTAATTTAGAACATAGAAAATGGAATATAGACGTTTAGGGAAATCGGGTTTACAAGTAAGTGCACTTTCATTTGGAAGTTGGTTAACTTTTGGTAATCAGATTAGCGATAAAGCTGCCGATGAATTAATGGGTATTGCCTATGATGCTGGTGTAAACTTTTTTGACAATGCCGAAGGTTACGCAGAAGGTAAATCCGAAATAGTGATGGGTAACATCTTAAAAGCTCATAAATGGGATAGAGATACTTTTGTTGTTTCAAGTAAAGTGTTTTTTGGTGCCGAAAATAAAGGGCCTAATCAAACAGGTTTATCTCGTAAACATGTAATTGAAGCATGTAATGCAGCTTTAAAACGTTTGCAAGTAGATTATTTAGATCTTTATTTTTGCCACCGACCAGATAAAAATACGCCAATAACAGAAACTGTTTTTGCGATGAATACACTGCTGCAACAAGGTAAAATTTTATATTGGGGAACATCAGAATGGAGTGCAGCAGAAATTATGGAAGCTATTGCTGTAGCTAAACAGTATAATTTGATTGGACCAACAATGGAGCAACCTCAATATAATTTAATTGAGCGTAATAAGTTGGAAAATGAATACTTGCATCTTTTTAAGGAGCATGGATTAGGTACCACAATTTGGTCGCCACTGGCATCTGGCTTATTGTCTGGTAAATATACCACAGGTGATACAAAAAATACTCGTTTAGAATTAAAAGGCATGGATTGGCTAAAAGATAAAGTTTTAGCTGAACAGAACATGAAAAAAGTAGAAGGATTACAACAATTGGCAAATCAAATGAACTTGCCTTTAGCTAAATTGTCATTAGCTTGGTGCTTAAAGAATCCGAATGTGAGTACTGTAATTTTGGGTGCAACAAAATCTGAGCAGTTGAAAGAAAATTTAACAGTTTTAGAAGTGGTGCCCTTATTAACTGATAAAGTAATGGGAGATATTGAAGAGATTATGGGAACTAAACCAGTTTTACCAACTTTCTAGTACTCGGTATGATTAAAATGAGCATAGCGATTGAGATATCTTTAAAATTTAGATTTCTCAATCGTAAAAAGCTCAATTCGAATCCGATAGCTATCGGATGACATTTAAGTTACCGTATCAAAGAAGATTTATTTTAAATATAAATTTCGCCTTTTAAATAAGTAACCGCTTTGCCAGCGATTAAAACTCTATCGCCTTTTAATTCGCACCAAAGTTCACCTCTTCTTTCAGATATTTGAAAAGCATGTAATTTGTTTTTTCCTAATTTTTCTGCCCAATAAGGAATTAAATTGCAATGTGCCGAACCAGTAACTGGATCTTCATTAATCCCAGCAGAAGGAATAAAAAATCTTGATACAAAATCGCTATGATCGCCTTTGGCAGTTGCGATCACACCCATAATCTCTATTTTAGCTAAAGCTGCAAAATCTGGTTTTAAAGCTAAAACATCAGCTTCGTTTTCATAAATCAACATGATATCTCTAGAGCTAAGTATTTGAGATGGTGTTTTACCGCCGATAGCTTCTAGTAATCCACTAGGTAAATTACAAGTTGTTGCTATTCTTGATGGAAAATCTAATGTATATAAATCGTCTTTTCTAGTAACTGATAGCGTTCCTGCTTTTAAAGTATGAAAATGAATGATGTCTTTACCATATCCCAATTCAGTAAATAAAATATGAGCAGTAGCCAATGTAGCATGACCGCATAAATCAATTTCTAATTCTGGGGTAAACCAACGCAATTCAAAATCATCACCTTGTGGAATGAAAAATGCTGTTTCTGCTAAGTTATTCTCTATAGCAATTTTCTGCATTGTTGGTGCAGGTAGCCATTCTGTCAACGGAACAATTGCTGCTGGATTTCCGCCAAAAAGTTGGTCGGTAAATGCGTCTACTTGGAAGATTTGAAGTTTCATGTAAATCGTTTTGGAACGAATTTACGGATAGTATTTATAAAAACGTCATATCGACAGAGCGCAGCGACAAGATATCTGTAAAATAGAAACTACATGCCTTGGGATTAACTTGCAGTTTGATAAATTAGAGATATCTCAATCGCAAAATGCTCATTTCGATATGACGTTAGTTTGGTTAATAATAAGTTAATCTTACTACGCCAGCAATTTTTTTAGCCAAACGTACAACTTGTCGTGTATAGCCATATTCATTATCATACCATGCATAAAGCACAATAGATTTTTTATCTTTTGAAATAATTGTTGCCGGACCATCTACAATAGAAGCGTGGCTATTGCCAATTAAATCTGTACTCACTAATTCATTAGAAATTGAATATTCTAATTGCTCAGATAAATCGCCAAATAAAGATGCTTGCTTTAATACCGATTCAACATCTTCTTTGGTAGTTGTTTGATCTAATGTTAAATTTAAAATAGCTAAAGAAACATTTGGAGTTGGTACACGAACTGCGTTTCCAGTTAATTTGCCACCTAAATGCGGAATAACTTTAGCTACAGCTTTATCTGCTCCTGTTTCTGTAATTACTAAGTTTAAGGCTGCAGAGCGACCTCTGCGATATTTTTTATGGTAATTATCTAATAAATTTTGATCATTGGTATAAGAGTGTATCGTTTCAATATGACCTTTGTCTATACCAAAAGCAGAATCAATCACTTTTAAAACAGGAACAATTGCATTTGTAGTACAAGAAGCATTAGAAAAAATGGTTTCAGTTGTATAATCAAAATCTGCATCATTAATTCCAGTAACGATATTAGGAACATCACCTTGTGCTGGTGCGGTTAACAATACCTTACTAATTCCTTTTGCCTTTAAATGTCTACCTAGTTCTTCTCTATTGCGAAAAACACCCGTATTGTCAATCAATAAAGCGTCTTCAATCCCGTAAGCAGTATAGTCAGCATCTTCAGGATTTTTAGCTACGATAATATAAATAGTTTGACCATTAATGATTAAAGCTTTGTTTTCAAAATCTTCTACAATGGTTCCGTTAAATGGCCCATGAATAGAATCTGTTCTTAAAAGTTCTGCTCTTTTAATTAACTCTTCATCGCTATAAGATCTGGTTACAATAGCTCTTAATCTTAATTGCTCTCCTTTACCGGCTTGTACAATTAATTCTCTTGCAGCAATCCTACCAATTCTGCCAAAACCATATAAAACAACATCTTTTGGTTTTAGGTTAATTTTATCTTTGCCAATGTGTTTACTTAATTTGCTCACTACAAAATCATGCATTGAAGAGTGCGCATTGCTTTCATCCAACCATTCTGAAGCCAAACGGCCAACATCTATACGAGAAGGAGCTAAGCTACATTTAGCAATAGTAACGGCAAGTTCTAAAGTTTCATAAATGGAAATGTCTTTTCCGCTTATTGCTTTGGCATATTGGTGATAAGCCAATATTTCACTGCTACCTACATCGAATAATGGTTTGCGAAAGAGCACTAATTCAATTGAACGATCGAACCATAGTTTGCCCACAACACTGATTAGCTCAAGTGCCTTTTTTTCTTTTTCAATCCAGTTTTGGAACTCTGATTGATATTTGTTTAACATACAAGAAATTAATTTGGTTAGAAATTGCCACAAAAGTAAAAAAGATTGAGTGAGTACCCAATCTTTTCTGAACTATTTTGATCTAAAAACTTGTATTTTAAAGTGTTTAAAACACACTAAGGTGTGGTTTAAGTTTGTTTATCCTAAATAAGATTTTAGAATTTTACTACGTGATGTATGGCGCAAACGTTGTAATGCTTTGTCTTTAATCTGACGAACACGCTCACGAGTTAAATTAAATTTCTCGCCAATTTCTTCTAAAGATAGTGGGTGATTTGTACTTAAACCGAAGAACAATACAATAATCTCACGCTCACGTTCAGTTAATGTAGATAAAGAACGTCTAATTTCTTCAGAAAGAGATTCGTTAATTAAGTTGCTATCAGTATTTGGCTCATGATTTTCTAATACATCTAACAATGTATTT
>JAIELS010000058.1 GCA_019752795.1 Sphingobacteriaceae bacterium | reverse complement strand
GCTGATGGTAAAAATTTAGCTTTTAGCAACAACACCTATACCGGTGTAGAATTATGGGTTTTAAATATAGAAACGCTATCAGCTAAACGTTTAACGCAAGGCTTACTAAATGACGCCTTAGGTACAACTTTACAATGGAACCCAAATGGGCAGCAGATTTTAGCACAATTTATTGTAGATAACCGTGGTGCATTACCTGTTAAAAATCTTATTCCAGATGGACCAATTATTCAGGAAAACTTAGGCAAAGTATCTCCAGATCGCACCTATACTTATTTATTAGAAAATGAATACGACGAACGTGTAATGGAATATTACTTAACTTCTCAATTAAAAGCGGTGAATTTAGATGGAAGTACTACTAACATTGGCAAGCCTGCTATGTATAAAAGTGTTAATTATTCGCCAGATGGCCAGTACATGATGGTAAGTACTGTAAGCAAACCATACTCATATCAAGTACCTGTGCAATCATTCCCTTCTGAGTTAAATTTGGTAAGCGCCAATGGAACTTTAATCAAACAATTACAAAAGCCATCAACAGGCGGTGGCGGAGGTGGATTTGGTGGAGCTGCAGGTTCAGCACCGAGAGGTTACCAATGGAGAAACGATGCACCATCAACGTTAGTATATAGTCAGGCTGTGCCTAAAACAGATCCGAAAAGCAGAACAGAAACAGGAGATAACATTTACCTATTAGCTGCGCCATTTACTGGTGAAGCAAAGAAATTTTATACCACTGGATCGAGTTTTAGCGGTATAGAATGGGGAAATGAAAAATATGCTTTGGTAAAAGAAAGCGCAAGGATAGCCCGCACCAATAAAACCTCTTTAATAAACCCACAAACGGGTGCAGTAATTAAAGTAATTGCAGATGGTTCATCAGAAGACACTTATAAAAATCCAGGACGTTTCTTATATACCAAAGGACAATTTGGTGAAAATGTGTTGTTATTTGATAAAGGAAATACACCTATTGTATTTACACAAGGTAACGGTTCTTCACCAATTGGTGACCGTCCGTTTGTGATGAAATGGAATTTAATTTCTGGCAAACAAGATACTTTGTTTAAATCTAAAGCTCCATATTATGAAGAGCCTGTATTTTTTGACAATACTGGAGTAGTATATGTTTCAAGAGAATCTGCCACTACCCCTCCGAATATGGTGTCGATTACATTGAAAAACAAAAAAGAGCAAGCATTAACCAGCTTTCCTAATCCATATCCAAGTTTAGAAGGCGTACAAAAAACCTTAATTAACTACCCTCGTAAAGATGGTGTTAAATTATCAGCTATGATGTACTTACCTAAAGGATACAAAAAAGAAGATGGTAAATTACCTGCTTTGGTTTGGGCTTACCCAAGAGAGTTTAAAAGTGCAGAAGCTGCAGGACAAGTTAAAGGCTCTCCATATCGCTTTACTTCATTGGTATTCCGTTCTCCTGTATATTGGGTAACTAGAGGTTATGCAGTATTAGATAATGCTGATATGCCAATTATTGGCGAAGGTAAAGTTGAACCGAATGATACTTTTGTAGAGCAAATAGAGCAAAATGCAATTGCATTAATCAACTATGTATCTGATGATTTAGGTGTGGTGGATAGAACGCGTATGGGCGTTGGTGGTCACTCTTATGGAGCCTTCATGACAGCTAATTTATTAGCTCATACCAATTTATTCGCAGCAGGAATTGCTCGTAGTGGTGCTTATAACCGTACACTAACTCCATTTGGTTTCCAAGGAGAAAGACGTACATTCTGGGAAGCAGAAGCAGTATACGATAAAATGTCGCCTTTTAATTTTGCCAATAAAATTAAGTTACCATTGTTAATGACCCATGGCGCTGATGATGAGAACTCGGGAACTTTCCCAGTACAAAGCGAGCGTTTATATGCGGCAATTAAAGGTAATGGTGGAACCGTAAGATTAGTTTTATTACCGAAAGAATTCCATGGTTACAGAAGTCGCGAATCTGTAATGCATACTTTCTGGGAGCAAGACAGATGGTTAGAGCAATATGTTAAAAACAAAAAAACAACTAGCGAAACTGTTAAATAAGTATATCCTTTTTAGATTTAAACAATATTAGCTTATTTTAAAGAGGCTGTCCCAAAAAGGCAGCCTCTTTTTATTGAAATGAAAAAAATGATGTAAAACAAAAAAGCCCTACATTGCTGTAAGGCTTTAATTTTGCTCCCTCTCTTGGGCTCGAACCAAGGACCCTCTGATTAACAGACAGACGCTATCCATTTCTAATAACTTGTGTATCAATTAGTTACGACCTTTCAAAGAAATCCTGTAATGTATTTGTAACGGTTTTTTTTATAAACTCAAATTTAATTTTTTTTTCCAATACATCGTTCTAGCCTTTAATTTTTTTCAAAAACCAACATAAATACTACACAAAAATGGGAGCGAGAAAATAACTTGAATATATATTCAAAGGAAAGAATACCAAAAGTTCAGATTGACTGATGGTGTTAAAATGGAGTCACTAAAGCATTAGAGGCGATACTTTATTGCTTGTACCCATATCTAACTAATGAAAACTTAACAGAAAAACTTAAGATCCATCAAAAATCCTTTACCAGACAATTTAGATGGAGAATATCGGAGTGGATATCTCATCAATCGCGAGCTCTAAACGTTGTTTTTGATGCTTTAAAAGAGGTTTTTTATCCATCATTTTGGGTGATTTGGCTGAGTTTTGGCAGAGTTCTTAATGTTTTACAATCATCAAAAACCTGCGTTGAAAGATGTATAAGCTTTATTTTTATCAATTTTACTATTGACTAATTTACAAAATTTGGCTGATTTTCACAAAAAAAGTTAAAAATTCTCATTGGATAATTCGCATTCTACACGGCACATTCATCAAAAACTCCTCATTTTCTATTTATTTAGGAAATCCAGATCAAAAAAACAAAATATCATTGCTAATCTGCTTGCAATGGGTTTCCTATACAAAATGTCAAGTGCACCACTGGTGAAATTGAGTTAGCAAAACACCTCATTCCTTTTCCTACCCGAAGGAGGTCATTAAATTGATCATAGGAACTTCAAAAAACTCATCAAAGCATAACAACTCTATAAGAATTACATAATTTGTAGTAGGAAAGAGATTTATAGTGTTATTAATGATATCTTACAATCAACAACAAATGATTAATAGTTATGCAAAATCAAGAATTTGAGATGCTTGCCGAGCACATTTTAAATAGGGTGCCATTAAATGTCGACGAATTAAATTTTATGCTTTCTCAGTTTAAATTGACAAGAGTAAAAAAACGTCAGTTTATTGTGCAGCCAGGTTTTACCGCAAATTATAGAAATTTTATATGCGCTGGCGCCTTTAGGTCTTATGTGGTTATTGATAGTGGAGAAGATCATACCATACAATTTGCAATTGAGGATTGGTGGATAACCGACTACAATAGCTATTTTAATGCCGAACAGGCCACCATGTTTGTACTTGCACTGGAAGATAGCACCATTTTACAGCTAAGTCGCGAAAATGAGGATATGCTTAAACTGGCCAATCATAAATATGAAACGTTTTTTCGTATTTCGGCTGAAAGGGCACAGGCATTCCATTTTAGGCAGCTCATCACTAACCTGACGCAAACCGCAGAATTCAGATATGAAAGTTTTCTGGATAAATATCCCAAAATTGTTAATCGTGTCCCCCAATATGCCCTGGCTTCATACCTTGGAATGACAACTGAATACCTTTCTAAACTGAGAAATAAGAGAGCAACCAAATAACAGTTATCGAACAGCCAACTTTTTAGACATATACAACAAAAAGCCGCCATTTTCGTGGTTTTTTTGATTCCAAAAACCTGGTGTCCGGTAAAAAAGTTAATCTGGTTCAACTTTTTAGCCCTAACCAGTTCGCCCTTATTTCCTAATCTACTTCATTGGAACAGGTACCCCCTTGACCGCACCTTTGTATTGTCAATATCGACAGAGATAAATTAAATATTTCAAAATGACAACTACAACAAAAAGAACATTCGATGTTCCCGCAAGGGCAGAAGTTTCTGCCAATAATCAGCAGGTGTTTGACTCCCTCCAGAAAGGATTGGGATTTGTTCCCAACCTCTATGCTTATTTTGCCAAGAGCGAAACGGCTTTGGCTGATTATCTGACCTTTCAAAACCGCAAAAGCACATTAAAGGCAAAAGAAAGGGAAGTAATCAACCTTGTGGTAAGCCAGGTAAATGGATGCCGCTATTGCCTGAGTGCACATACCGTACTTGGTAAAATGAATGGATTCACCGATGAGCAGATTATTGATTTGAGAAACGGCAGTGCCGGTTTTGATAGCAAAATTGATGTCCTTGTGAAACTAGCCAAAAGCATTACTGTAAACCGCGGGCGGGCTGACGAAGCACTTGTAGAATCTTTTTTTGAGGCAGGCTACACAGAGGCCAATCTGGTAGACCTGGTAATTGTAATCGGCGATAAAATCATCAGCAATTATATCCACAACCTTACCGGCTTTGAAATTGATTTCCCATTGGCGGAGAAAATCTAAATCGCTGCAACTTAAATCGTAAATATTCTTTAAACAAATCTTAAAACATAAAAATGAAAAATCATAAAGTAGCTTATAAAACAATAAATATTGACGGTGTCAACATGTTCTACCGTGAGGCCGGTAACAACAACAAACCTACGATACTTCTTTTAGGTGGCTTCCCCTCATCTTCCATCAGTTTCAGGAATTTAATTGAAGACCTCAAGAACGATTACCATTTGATAGCGCCCGATTACCCTGGGTTCGGAAACAGTGAGGCACCGTCGACTGCCGATTACAAATACAGCTTCGATAATCTGGCAAACACCATAGAAAAATTTATCGATCAAATAGGGCTCAAAGCGCTTAACCTATATGCTTTTGATTACGGCGGGCCAATCGGTTTTAGGGTAGCATCCAAAAGGCCAGAATTAATTCAATCGTTAATTATTCAAAATGCCAATGCCTACCTGGAAGGCATGGGCGAAGGGTTTAGTGCTGCAATGCCTTTTCTGGAAAACAGGAATGAAGAAACAGAAAAGCCCATACGGTTTTTGATGACCCTGGAAGGCATTAAGGTATTTTATTTTACAGGTGCTGAAAACTCTGAATTGATAAGTCCGGATGCATTTTTATCCGACCTGCAAAACGTGTCTAAACCCGGCCTGGTGGATATTCATCTGGATTTATTACATGACTATTCAAGCAATGTCGCAGAATTTCCCAATTGGCAGAAATATTTTCGCAGCCATCAGCCCAAAACATTACTCGTTTGGGGCAAAAATGACCCCTTCTTTCCCGAAGCTGCTGCCAATGCCTTTTTAGCCGACCTGCCCGATGCAGAATTACATCT
>JAIELS010000161.1 GCA_019752795.1 Sphingobacteriaceae bacterium | reverse complement strand
AAATAATTTTTTTGCGCTAGCTTATTTTATTACTTCCACTCTGTTGGTATTTTTAATTTAAACCCTGTTTTACTAATTACTTCTTCATCAAACTGAGCATCTACTAACTTTTTTCTTCCTATAATCATTGAACCTTTTGCAACAATTGCCATAGAATTATTATGTCTTTTAGGTGGAAACGCAATGAACACTCTTTTTTTACCTTCAAACAAATTGTGCACTTCTCTAATTGGGGGTGTTAAATCACTGTCGCCAGAAATCAGCATCGCCATATCATATTCGTCTTTAAAAGCATCAACAATAATTGCAGTTGCAATATTTACATCTGTCATTTTTTCTTTAGCCGTTCGCCAGACATTTCCGCATCTATTACATTCTTGCGTGCCGTCTTGGTAATTGCCATAAAATACTTTTACCCCAATACTCTCTAAGGCGTCAATGTAAGTAGATTGTCTTTTTTGTTTATCAGGACTATTGCTAACTCTACTCGTAAAATACTTAACGGCAACTAATTCCTGCCCTGCTTGTAATAATTTTAGCACTAAATCTTTAACATTTAACCATCTACAATGATCAAATCCAGCTTCTCGCATTCCAAAATAAAGATTAAAACCATCTATATAAGCTACTACTCTTTCTTTTGTTTTAATATTTGCTTGCATTTTTAAATATTAAGTTCATATCTTTGCAGTCAAGAACAACACTAAGGATAGTATCCTTAGTCCGACGCCTCTTCACAAAAGAGGCGTTTCTTTTTGTAAGCAAATTCTAAGATACAAAATAATAGTTTACCTAACTTCTTTCTCGCAAGTGACGAATATAGAACGTGGGCCAAAAACTCCATTTTTTGTCCACACTAAAAAAACGTGGCCAATTTTTTAGTTTTTGGCCCATGTTAATCGGTAAGCTTTGACAAACCTCTAGCAAGTGGGATAGAGGTTTGTCAAAGCTTGAGAATAGTACACGTTTTGCCTTCTAAACCCGATTGCAGTGAAAATCCTTTTTGCTGCTGTCATCCTGAGCGTAGTCGAAGGATTGTTTGTTTATTGCAAAGGCGCTTCGACAAGCTCAGCGTGACAATTGTAGCATATTCGTTCGCAAAAAGATTGTAACGAAAAGCGGGACGAACTTTAATAATTGCAACAATAAGCTTTTCTAAAAACAAAAAAGCTTCCCGATAATCAGGAAGCTTCAATTTTATTTATGAGATCCTTCGACTGCGCTACCGATGTAAAATCGGCACAAGTCAGGATGACAATCACTTTTAACTTTACGCCAACAATCTAATTGGCTCTTCTAATAATCCTTTTAAGGTTTGTAAGAATTGGGCTCCAGTTGCACCATCAACCACACGGTGATCGCAACCTAAAGTTAACTTCATTACGTTACCAGGAACTACAGCACCATTTTTAACTACAGGTACTGCTTGAATAGCACCTACAGATAAAATTGCTCCATCAGGAGAGTTGATGATTGACGTAAACTCATCAATACCAAACATACCTAAGTTAGAGACTGTAAAAGTACTTCCTTCCCAATCTGCTGGTTGTAATTTTTTAGCTTTTGCTTTAGCGCCAAAGTCTTTTACTTCTGCCGAGATATGAGATAAAGATTTGCCATCTGCAAAACGAACAACTGGCACTAATAAACCATCTTCTACAGCCATAGCTACACCAATGTTGGTATGTTCGTTGAAACGAATTTTATCGCCACCCCATGATGAGTTAACAGCTGGGTGTTTTTTCAAAGCGATAGCAACCGCTTTAATAACGATATCGTTAAAAGATACTTTTACTGGTGCAACTGCATTAATTGCAGTACGAGCAGCCATTGCGCCATCCATATCGATACTTACTGTTAGGTAGAAATGTGGAGCAGTAAATAAGCTTTCTGCTAAACGTTTTGCAATAACTTTACGCATTTGCGAAACAGGTTGCTCTGTAAATTTAACTTCGCCAACGTAAGTTGGAATTACTGGAGCTGCAACTGCAACTTTCGGACTATCAGCTTTCGGACTTTCGGACTGTTGCGCAGCAACTGGCTTAAAGTTTTCGATATCTTTCTTAATGATACGACCCCCTTCTGCACTACCAGCAACTTGTGCCAAATCAATTCCTTTATCTTTTGCAATTTTCTTAGCCAATGGCGATGCAATAATTCGACCACCATTTGCATTTGAAACTGCTTGCGCTTTTTCTTCTTCTTTTGGCTCTTCTTTAGCTACATCAGCTTTCGGACTTTCAGACTCTTTACTTTCCGACCTCACTGCAGGCTCAGATCCGCCAGCCAAAATACCAGAAACATCAGTTCCTTCTGGACCAACAATTGCAATAATGCCATTTACCTTAGCCGCTTCGCCTTTGTTAACACCAATATGTAATAAAGTTCCATCAGCATAACCCATAATTTCCATGGTTGCCTTATCGGTTTCTACATCAGCTAAAATATCATCTCCTTTAACTTTATCACCAACTTTTTTATGCCATTCAGCAATTACGCCTTCAGTCATAGTATCACTTAGTAAAGGCATACGAATTACTGTTACACCTTTTTTAGCTAATTCTTCTTCACTTAAACCATCACCTTTTGCAGGTGTAGCCTCTTTTTTATCTTCAGCTTTTGGTGCTTCTTCTTTTGGGCTTTCGGTCTTTTGAATTCCCTGCTCAGCTTCTAAAGCAGCTTTGTAATCTTCGCCTTCTTTACCAATTACAGCAATTACAGCATCAACAGGAACTGCTTTACCTTCTTCAACGCCAACAAACAATAGCGTTCCATCCCAGTAAGATTCTAAATCCATGGTCGCTTTATCAGTTTCCACTTCAGCTAAAACATCGCCGCTCTTTACTTTATCACCCACTTTTTTATGCCACTTTGCCATTACCCCTTCGGTCATGGTATCGCTCATTTTGGGCATTTTTACTATATCAGCCATTTATTATATATCTATTGAAATGCGTTTGTATTAAATTTCTTGGAAAGGATAATCAGATTGTACATAAACATCCTTAAATAACTCAGATGCGTCTGGCCAAGGAGATTCTTCAGCAAATTTTACCGACTCGTCTACAATCTCTTTTACTTTTTCTTCAATTGAAGTAATCCAAGCATCATCAGCATATTTCTCTTTCAAAATCACTTCTCTAACTTGTTCAATTGGATCCTTAGATTTGTATTCTTCTAATTCGTCTTTAGTACGATATTTAGCAGGATCTGACATCGAGTGACCTCTATAACGATAAGTTCTCATTTCTAAAAATGTTGGTCCTTCGCCATTACGAGCACGTTGAATTGCTTCATCCATTGCATTGTGTACAGCAACAGGATCCATACCATCAACTGGAGCACATGGCATATCAAAACCTAAACCTATTTTATAAATATCTGTCATATTGGTAGTACGCTCTACAGAAGTACCCATTGCATAACCATTGTTTTCGCAAACAAAAATTACTGGCAGCTTCCATAACATAGCCATGTTAAACGATTCGTTTAAAGCTCCTTGGCGCACTGCACCATCGCCCATATAACAAATGTTAACATTTTTAGTCCCTTTATATTTCTCTGCAAAAGCAATGCCTGCGCCTAATGGCATCTGTCCACCTACAATTCCGTGTCCGCCATAAAAGTTATGCTCTTTGCTAAAAATATGCATTGAACCACCTTTACCTTTAGAACAACCTGTAATTTTACCATACATTTCTGCCATGATACTGTTTGCACTAACGCCTAAAGCTAATGCATGTGCATGATCACGATAAGCTGTAATCATAGAATCGTCAGGGCCCATTGCCGAAATTGCACCAGCAACAACTGCTTCTTGACCGATATATAAATGACAAAAACCACGAATTTTTTGCTGTCCGTATAATTGTCCAGTTTTTTCTTCGAATTTGCGCATCAGCAACATCGACTCAAACCACTTCAAATAGGTATCCTTATTTATTTCTACTGCACTCATATTGAGGTATTGATTTTTTTGTTTGTGAGAGCAAATCTAATTTTTTTTCTCGTAATTCTCCTTATCTCTTCATGTAAAAACATCATGATAATAAGTTTAAGCTGTATCAAATCAATATTTTAAACTAACCTTATCAATTAAAGATTTCTTAAAATATTGAGTTCTAACATAAATATCATTTCATTCTACAAAACGATAGAATTAAATTTTGCAATCTCCTTATTTAGCCTAATTTACTAGTTTTAAACGTTAAAATAATTAATAATTTGAAAATTTATGTGTTAGGCCGAAAATAAGCCCACTTATTTCTTGATAAAACAATAAACTACTTATTTTTTTGTAATTGATTGAAAAACATTTGGATAACATTTTTTAATAACATACTTTTGTTTTCCTAACAATAAGCCCTAGTGGTGTACGTTTAAGTGTAAGTGCCATTTTTACCCAAACTTAACAGTATAACATGATTAAAAAGTTTTTGTTCTCAATCCTGATCATTACTTGCAGTTTCTCTGCAGTAAATGCTCAAAATAAAACAAAAGAAACCAAGGTAGAAGACCCTGATAACTTAGCCTCACAATATTTTTCTCAAGTTATGGGTGTTGCTGTAAATGCAACTTCTAACTTAAAATTATATAAATTTATTTACGAATGGATTGGTACACCTTACCGTTTTGGTGGCAATACAAAAACAGGTATTGATTGTTCAGCTTTTACTAAAGCTATTTACGACAAAGTTTTTAACACTACTATTTTACGTAATTCTAGAGACATCTTTAGTATGACTGTTCCTTTGAATAAAGAGGATCTTAAAGAAGGTGATTTAGTTTTCTTTAAAATAAAAAGCAAAAGTATTTCTCATGTAGGGGTTTATTTGGGCGACAACAGATTTGCACATTCTAGTACAGGCGGTGTAAAAATTAGCAATATCAATGAGCCTTATTACAGCAGATATTTTTATAAAGGTGGTAGAATTCTTGAAGCTGGCGATAAGAATTTTGTTGAAGAATAAATTAATTGGCGATTTTCAGCCAAGTTAAAATATACAATCCTTCTCGAAAAATCGGGAAGGATTTTTTTATGAATAAAAATCGATGATGAAATTTTTTAGTTTATTAGTCTTTGTGTGCGGGTCTGCTTATGTTTTGATGAGTTGCCAAGGTAAGCCTATATCTTCATTAGCTACTTCAAAAATAGATAGCACAAAAACTAGGCAAATTAAAGATACGATTAGCATTACAGCAGTTGGCGATATCATGTTGGGCTCAGCTTTCCCCACTAAAAGTAATTTACCCCCAGACGATGCCATTAACAGTTTCGATGCAGTTAGCAATTTTTTAAAAGGAGACATTGTTTTTGGCAATTTAGAAGGTTGCTTCTTAAACTCAGGCAACTCTACAAAATGTAAAGGCTTAGACCCAAATAGTTGTTATGCATTTAGAATGCCAGATAGATATGGAAAAAT
>JAIELS010000081.1 GCA_019752795.1 Sphingobacteriaceae bacterium | reverse complement strand
CCTTCATCATTCATTCCTGCAGCATGATCAAAATCTCCTGGATTTAGCAATTTCATGCCTGTACCATCAAAATTAATACGGTATAAATGCAAGTAATAAGGATCTTCGCCCTTTTCTTTTCCATTGGCAGTAAAGTAAAGTACTCGATTTTTTTGATCGATATTTACAATTCCTTCGCAATGGTATGCGCCAGTTGTAATTTGGTTTTTGAGTTTTCCATTACCATCAAATAAATAAAAATGACCCCAACCATCACGCTCACTCCAATGGATAATTTCTTTTCCTCCATCAATTAAACCTGGACGTTGAACTTCAACATAAGTATTGAAACGTTCATCAATTATTTGTGTAACAACTCCTGTTTGAATATTTATCGTACAAATATCAACACGTTTTAAATCCCTACTGGTACGTGAGAAATAGAATTTTTCATTGTCCCCTAACCAAATTGAAGGACGGAACTCGTTATCTCTATCTTTTACCAATGATTCTTTACCCCAAGTAGATATTGTTTGATCTTTAAAAGCAGTAGTATTGATAGTTTTTTGAGTTTTTGCAGCAAAATTGAACAATACAAATTCATCTATTGGCGATTCCTTTTCTCCTGGCATTTGATACTTGAAAGTCTCTAAAGTAGGGCGACCAGCGCCTGTACTATTGATTACCCATAAATCTTTTACTTTTCTAGAATCGGTTCTATCTAATACAAAATATTTAGAATCTGGCGACCACAATACATAAGCGCCACGTCTCTTTTTGTTGTTTTTGATATTTATCTCATTGTCTTCTCCATCTCCGTCGCTACCATAAGAATAAAATTTTACGCCATCTTTTGTTAATTGATGTTCTACAATGGTACTATCTTCATCATTTTTAACCGCTTTTAAATAGTTGGCTTTATCCATCCAATACAAATTGTAATTTTTAGAGAAAATTACTGCCGAAGAATCTGGCGCAACTGAACCCCAAGATGGTTTAGCTTTAGGTTTTTCGTAATTTTTAACCTCCGTTAATTTCTGAGAAGCTAATTCATAATTAAAGAAAAATATTTTCTTCTGCATCGAGTCTGCAGCTTTTTTATCTTTCCTGTCTTTTTTCAATTCTTCAATGGTACTTTTTACCTCAAAATTGATGCTCTTTTCGTCTTTTGCAAACTTTAGATTTTCAATTGGTAAATGTTGAGCATCAAATGGATCACGAACAATCAATGTAATTGCCGAAGCCATTTTTTCATTGTCAAATAATAAGTTCTTACTCTTTAAAACCGGATCTACCATATACCAAAATTTTCCACTTGGTGTTTCGTATTGGTACCAAAATCTATTGGTTAATTTTAACCAATGCGGATCTACAGCTGTTGAATAAATAATTTTTCTAAGTTTGTTAGGTGAAAATCTCGCAGCAGCCTGATAATTTGCTTTCTCAGGAGCTTGGGTTGTTTCTGTTAATGAAATGGTTTTGGTTTGTGCAGCAGCACCTAAACTTATTAAAGAAACAAGGGATAAGAGCGTGTAAAATTTCTTCATTTAAAATTATGATTGGTGATTAAAAGGCTAATTTATTTAAAAAGTTACGCTTAAACTTGATTTCAACTGTAATAAAAAAGTTATACAATAAATTTTACATTTCCATATTCTTCAAATAATTAAATATTTCCTCAAAGCAGTTAAATTTTGTAGTAAATGATTACTGTTTTTATAGCTTTGCATTAAATATCATACTATGAAAAAGAATTTTTTACCATTATTAGCAGCTGCATTAATAATTGTAGCTGGCTGCCAGTCTAAATCACAATCTACAACCGAAAATAATACAGATAACACTACTGTAGCAACAAAAACAGCAGATGATACATCTCCACAAGTTGATGCAAGTAAAGTAAAAGTAGCTGATGCTAAAACGATATTAGCTCGTAAACAAGTCCCAATTTTATGTTACCACCAAATACGCAATTGGAAAGCTGGTGATGGGCCAATGACGAAAGATTATACGGTAGAAATACAAAATTTCAAAGACCAAATGAAAATGTTGGCTGATAGTGGCTACAATACTATTTTACCCGATCAATTATATGCTTATTTAAATGAAGGTGCAGCGCTTCCGAAAAAGCCAATCATGCTTACTTTTGACGATACCGTTCTTGATCAATTTACAACCGTTAACCCAACCTTAAAAAAACATGGTTTTAAAGCTGTGTATTTTATCATGACAGTTTCTATTGGTAAGCAAGGTAAATTTGTTAATTACATGAGTGCTGAGCAAATTAAACAACTTTCTGATGAAGGAAATATAATTGGAAGTCATACTTACGACCACAAAAACTTTAAAAAATATACTGGTAAAGACTGGGAAGAGCAATTAGACAAACCAACCAAAAGATTAGAAGAAATTACAGGTAAAAAAATTGAGTATTTCGCTTATCCTTTCGGATTATGGAATAAAGAAGGTTTTCCAGAGTTGAAAAAGAGAAACTTTAAAATGGCATTTGCTTTAGCAGATAAGCGTGATGAAAAAGACCCTTTGATGTGCGTAAGAAGAATTATTGCTAGCGGACATTGGAACCCAAAAACGCTAAGTAATAGCATTAAAAAGAGTTTTTAATATCGTTTCGTCGAATGGAGTATATCAAAGAGAAATCTGCAATATAGATTTCTCCTCCCTCGTCGTTCGAAATGACGTTTGTTTTTAAGCCACCTCTTTTATGGTATACTTTTTTCCATTAAAGTCAAAAGTCTCACCGTTTCTTTTACCCAATAATAGCTTCCCGATTGGTGAAACTGCAGAAATTGCAAAATAGGTATCCTTATCTAAATGTAATTGGCCGGCACTAATGCTTAGGTAAAAATTACCCTGATTTGTATAAACTATGCTCCCATTTCTAGCAGAATCTGAGATTGGTGTATCTTTTAAAGAATGTAATACTCGCTGATTTTCTTCCGCATCAATTAACAACCTTTTATTTCTATCAATATCTTGTTGCATCATTTCTCTACTAGTCTCATACTTATCCCCAGCGCTACTTTTTGTGTCATCATTACTTGCTTCACGAGCTTGTTTTAAGGCAAATTCGGCAGTTTCAATACGTTCTTCTATAAAATTTAAACAAAGTTGATATAGGGAAGACTTAATTTCTTGCATAGAGAGTTTAGTTAAGTTTACTTAACTAATATATTAAATGTTTATTAAATTAAGATATTATTTTGCGATTGTTTTAGATGTCAATCATGATCAATGGTCAATTTAACATTCCATCCATTTTACTTTTTCAACCATTGGTGTTCTTTTGGCCTCTCGTGGTTCTTCATTGTGATAACCCATATAAAACAAACCATAACATTTTTCATTTTCAGCCAAACCTAAAAACTCTCCCAAACCGCTAATTAAACCAGGCGAACTCCAATAAGCACCAATATTCAATGCTTCTGCTGCTAAAGCCATATTTTGAACCGCACATGCTGTTGCTGCAATTTCCTCCCACTCCGCAATTTTACCAGAAAATTGAACATTTATAGCAATGATACATTGAGCCTGACTAGTTTTAGTTCCAAAGCTGTCGAACTTTTTCTGCAAGAATTTTTCTGCAGGAACAGTTTCCTGATATATTCTACGTAACTCTTCTGCTAAACTGGCTTTTGCTTCATTTCTTATGACTACAAAGCGCCAAGGTTGAGTTAATTTATGTGTTGGCGCATAATTAGCGCTTTCTAAAATTTGCTCAATTATCTCTTTTGGAATTTCTTTTTGGATATAGCTTGCAGGGAAAATACTTCTGCGATTTTTAATTATTTTGGAAAGTATGTCGAAGTCATGGTTCATAAGCTCAAAAGTAAAAGATTAATACAAAAATTTAATTACTAAATGCTTTTATTGCTTTATTGTTGCATATCTAAACGCGTAATTATAAAACTGAGATCTTATTTCAACTGTTTCTTTATTTGCTTCACTTTAGCATAAAATGCGATACTTTCCTTATCAACTAGAAAATCCATAGTTTCTAGCAATTCAACTTTAATCCAATCGTGTTTTGGATAAAGATTTCCCAATACATTTAAACATTGTGATTTAACTGCGACTGGAACTTTTTCATCTATTACCCAACTAAAAACAGTTTCTACTATTAAATCTGTGTCATAAGCTTTAATAAGCTGTTTTAGCTGAAAGGGTGCCTTTCTACTCGTCATAAAAGCTAGTATTTTTGCGTAATGTCTTCGAGCTGATAAATTATTCTGTATAGAAAATCGATCTAAAAAGTAAGTTGTAAAAGGGATAAAACGATTATTATCATTTGAATAAATTTGCTCCAGAATCCATGCTGCTCTAAAGCCAATTTGATCATCCTTATGTAGAGTTAAATCAATCAACTCTTCCATTGAAAACTCACTTTCGGCAACAATTTTACCCAATTCAACCACTTTTCGCTTGCCAATTGTAGTTTTTAGAATAGTTAAAAGCTGATCGAATTTCATTTGCTAAATTTAGGTTTTATTCGCCATTTTGCAATTCCTGAAAATTATTTATTTCGAGATAAATCTCTCGGTAAAGTCGCGATGACGGCACTAGAGGGAGATAGCGCAAAAAACCTTTTTACCTTCATCCTTTTTACCCTCAACCTTTTTCCGTACCTTTGCACTTTATTAAAACACTATGATTTCAGTTTCAAACCTTTCCCTTCGCTACGGCAAACGTACTCTTTTTGAAGATGTTAACCTTAAATTTACCCAAGGCAATTGCTACGGTGTAATTGGTGCCAATGGCGCAGGTAAATCTACTTTTTTAAAGATTTTAAGTGGTGAAGTTAGCCAGACTTCTGGCTCGGTGGCATTTACACCTGGCGAACGAATGGCAGTTTTAAAACAAAACCACTATGAGTTTGATGAAAATACTGTTCTAGAGACAGTGATGATGGGCCACAAGGAATTGTACGACATCATGATTGAAAAAGATGCCATTTATTTAAAAGAAGATTTTTCTGATAAAGACGGTGAACGTGCCGGTGAATTAGAAAACATTTTCGCAGAAAAAGATGGTTGGAACATGGAAAGTAATGCCGCTACTTTATTGAGTAATTTAGGCATTAAAGAAGAACACCATTACAAGCAATTGAAAGAATTAGATGGTAACCAAAAAGTACGTGTCTTATTAGCACAAGCATTATTTGGTAATCCTGATATTTTACTATTAGATGAGCCTACCAACGATTTGGATATTGAAACCATTGCGTGGTTAGAGAATTTTTTAGCTGATTACCAAGCAATTGTATTGGTAGTAAGTCACGATAGACACTTTTTAGATGCCGTTTGTACCCACATTGTGGATATCGATTTTAGCAAAATGAATATCTACTCTGGTAACTATACTTTCTGGTACGAAAGTAGCCAGTTGGCGTTGAAACAACGTAGCGATCAGAATAAAAAATTAGAAGAAAAAG
>JAIELS010000108.1 GCA_019752795.1 Sphingobacteriaceae bacterium | reverse complement strand
TATCTTTCCATTCTGGCGAGTTGAATTTCTTTTCGATTTCCAAATACCTTTTTCTTAAGCTATCAGGCATTTCATCTAAAGAAGTATAAGTTATCCTTTTTCCATTTTGATTCGTGGTAAAATAGATAGTATTTTTCTTGATTTTTGTAGTGTCGGTATCTGCTTTAACAACCAAATGGTTTTTTAAAGACTTTGCTTCGGTAGCAGGTGCTTTAATTTGAGAAAGAGATTTCTCTTTTTTAACTTTTAAAACTTGCTTTTTTTCTGGACTAATCCAAGCCAAAGAAATAACTGTGGCGATAGTTAAACTTAAGATGAAGAATTGCTGTTTAACATTTATGTAATTCGTTTTCATATCTGTAATTCGTTTAATGCGTTGGTATAAGTGTTGATTTTTGCCAGTTGCAGCTAGTGAAAGCGCAGGCGTTTGTTTGTTTTTTAATAATTCTAATTTTAATAAAGTGTGCGCATAGGTTAACGGAGTTCCTGTAAAATTAACTACCAAGTCATCACAGGCATGCTCTCTTTCTATATGTATAAACCTGGTAGTTAGCCATACAAATGGATTGAAGAACAGTAAAGTTTCTATGCAGGTTTTAACAAGATTGATGAGATAATCATTACGGCGAATGTGAGATAATTCGTGTATTAAAATCGCTTCAACTTGTTTAGAATCCAATTGCGTAGCTAATGCGATTGGAAATAATACAACAGGTTTAAAAAAACCAATCACTAAAGGAACATTGACTTTAGCCGACAGGTAAAATTTAACTGTTTTATTAATTTTTAATTGTGAAAGTGTAAGTTCAAAAATCACTTTCCATTCAGCAGGCACAGCCAGGGTACTTGCTTTTTTTAAGTTTTTAAGTTTAAAGTAACTTGAAGAAAGGACAATAAGTTGTAGCATAAGTCCGATAAGGTACACACTAACAACAAATGGAAAATAGGTTTCAGTTTTGAAATTAAGTCCTTTATTGAACTGAATAAAATCTTGATAGGTGATTTGATGTAGTTCAGCTTTAGCTACTACAGCAGATGGAAGTTCAAATACAGACAAGAAAGTCACAGTAAAACTGATAAATATAAGTAGGAGCGAGCCAAAAGATAAGTTATGTTTCAACCTGGAAGTCATTTTTGGCCAAGCGATTAAAACAATAAATAGTATACCGTAAATGATAGCTCCTTGCCATAGCGAATGAAGAATGCTCCATCCAATGGCTTTAATCAAATTGTTCACAATGGTTTCCATAACTTATTTATTTTCAAGTTTGTCTAAATACGCTTTAATCAAATCAATTTCCTCTTGGCTTGTTGTTTGATTACCCAATGCCTGCATTACTAACCTAGCCGCAGAGCCATTAAATACATTATCAATCATTTTATTTACCATTTGCTGCTGAGTTTTTTCTTGATTTACCAAAGCTCTGTAGATATGAGTTTTAGCACTGGTGTCACGATCAACCAATCCTTTTTCTAGCATTATTTGCATCAATTTTAAGGTAGTTGTATAACCAGAGTTTTGTTTGTCCAAATCTTCATGTACTTCGCGAACAGTACAGTTTCCTTTTTGCCAAAGTACCTGTAGAATTTCCATTTCGCCTTCTGTTGGTTTGATGCTTGAATTGTTCATATTGTTACACTACGAATTATTTCGTAATCAAATGTACGAATGTATTCGTATAAACAAAATTATTTAACACTTTTTTAACAAAAAATATTTTTTGGAGTAGATTTTTTTAGTTTAACTAATTTATTATCATATAGTTAAATGTATTTTAGGAAGATGGAAAAATTGAGTTATTTCTTTTTTAATCCCTCGTATTTGCTAATATTTGCAGGGTCAATATCGCTTAATAAATTATAAGCTTTAATTCTGTCAAGTGGGTCTGCTAAAGATAAAACATTAGTTATTTCTTCGGCTTTGCTAGAAAAATAAGCATTAGGAAAAATTGAACCTAACTTTTGCTTATCCATTTGCTGTAGGGTAGGAAGGATAGAAATGATTTTTTTTGTGCTGTTAGTCAGATTTTCTTGTAGTAAATCCAATCCATTTAAATGATAGTCGTAAATGAAAACTCTAAGGTCTTTGAAGCTGTTGTTCAATAGATTTTCATTTAACCAATAACGATTACGTAAGCCATCAAAAGCTTTCCAGCCTTTATTTCCAGCTGTTTGCGCAACGTTTAAAACGTTTTGAGCTCTCGCATAAAATTGTGTTCCACCAAGTTTACTAAAGCTATCTTTGTCTAAACCAATAATTGTATAGGCATAATAACCTAATAAAGAACTTAAGTTTGAAATATAGTTTTGATCTGAGAAATCTAATGATTGACCATCATTGTAATTAAAATCAAAATCTTTATCGTTAATATTTAAAATTGTGCTGTAATATGAACTTCCAAAAACTGGTCTGCTTGACTGAATTTGAGCCTCAGCACTATAGGTAGAACTTCCATCCCAACCTGTTATGGTAATTACAAAATTGCACTCAATACGTTCTTGCGGTAAATAAGTAGTGTTTGTCCACTTGTTATTATTCAAAAAGTCTCTAATGGTGTTTTGTAATACTTCTAAGTTTTTTTTGTTAATATTTGAAATGTTTGGTGCTAAAATCTGAACTCTAGAGTTAAGTTCTTGAGCTTTCACAACTCCAAAAACCATCATTAAAATGATTAAAATTTTAATTTTTTTCATTATCAATTAACTTGATTATTTCTGAGCAGATATCTTTTGCAACTTCAACTTTTGATTTAGTCTCAAAACTTGTTTTTTGTAATTCGCTATTAAATATAGTTATTTTATTGGTGTCTGTTTTAAAGCCCGCACCTTTATCTTTAAGGGAATTTAAAACAATAAGATCTAAATTCTTCTTTTGAAGTTTTTCTTTAGCGTATTGTTCTTCATGTTCAGTTTCTAAGGCAAAACCAATTAACAATTGATTGTTCCTTTTAATCTTACCTAAACTAGCTAAAATATCTGTCGTCTTTTTAAGATCAATGCTAAATCCTTCATCCTTCTTTTTTATTTTCTCTTCTGCAATGGCAATGGGAGTATAATCTGCAACGGCCGCACTCATTACCGTAATGTCTGCATTTTCAAATACAGAATTACAAGCTAACAACATATCATTTGCGCTTAAAACATCAATGCGTAGTAAGTTTGAATTTGTTTGTTCTGAAGTTGGTCCAGTTATTAGCGTTACATCAGCGCCAAGGTCAACAAATCGTTCTGCGATAGCAAATCCCATTTTTCCAGAAGAATGATTTCCAATAAAACGAACTGGGTCAATTGCTTCGTAGGTAGGGCCGGCTGTTACTAAAACTTTTTTTCCTAATAATGGTAATCCATTTTTTAGGTGTTGAGATAAGAATGAAATAATCTCTTCGGGCTCAGCCATCCTTCCTTCGCCAAATAAACCACTAGCTAACTCGCCTTTATTGGGAGCAATTATAATATTACCAAATGATTTTAATCGATTTATATTGTCTTGGGTACTTTCATGCTTCCACATGTCTAAATCCATGGCTGGAGCAAAGAATACTGGACATTTTGCCGATAAATAAACCGCAGTTAACAGGTTGTCGCAAAGTCCATTTGCCATTTTCCCTAATGTATTAGCACTAGTAGGGGCAATAATGATATAGTCAGCCCAAAGACCTAATTCAACATGATTACTCCAAACGCCAGTTTCAGCATCAAAATATTGTGTATAAACAGGGTTTTTAGAAAGAGTTGCCAAGGTAAGAGGAGTAATAAAATTACTCGCGTCGGCAGTAAGAATAACTTTAACGTTTGCGCCAGCTTTAATAAATAATCTTACTAAAGTAGCCGACTTGTATGCTGCAATACTGCCGCAAACGCCAAGTATAATATTTTTTTTGCTAAGCATTTTACCTTTGTAGAATTTTAAAGGTGCAATTTAAGCAAAGCTTTCACTTATTTTTGTTCTTTTGATGGATTTCTGTAATAAACTTTATCATTCAAAAATTCATCAATTGCAATTAAGCTAGGCTTAGGCATACGCTCATAGTGTTTGCTAATTTCAATTTGCTCTCTGTTTTCAAAAATCTCTTCCAAATTATCATTAGACGAAGCGAACTCAGCCAATTTACCATGTAATTCTTCTTTCATGTTATTAGATATCTGATTAGCCCTTTTTGAAATTATCACTAAAGACTCATATATATTATCAGTTGTTTGATCTAAATCATGTACATTTCTCGTTACCGTAGTATTAGGTATAGCGGGTTTCGGTGTATTCATTATATTATGGGGTTTTAATCTCTATTTTGTTTGTTGTATCTTTTTTCTTTTCACTTTTTTTATTAAAGGCATCATATTTAGCAAGAGCAGCAGCATCTTCAGCTAATATTTTTTTAGCATTTATAATTCCGCTTTGGCTATCTTCCTTTAATTGATTAGCTTCTTTAGCATATTTACTGTTTGGATATGCCTCAATAAATTCATTATAATAAGCTAATACCTCATTAAAACGATCTTCCTGTCTAATTGCAAAACTGTTTTTAGCATACATGTATTGCGATTTTACAATTAACAAGTTCATTTCCTCTGCATATTTAATATCAGGAAACTCAACCTGTGCATTCTTTAATGCAACAACTGCAGATTTATAATAGCTAATATCATATCCACCTAAATCGTAATATAATTTTGCATTATCAAAAGCTTTAGTTTCAAGTCTATCTCTTAAAGTAGCAATATATTGTGCTGCTTGTCCTGCACGTTCACTTTTTGGGTAAAAGTTAATGAATAATTGCAAAGCATCAATTGCTTTATAAGTATTTTCTTGATCAAGTGAAGATGCAGGCGAGTCTAAATAAAAGCAATAAGCACCATAATATCTACATTCTTCAGCATTTTTACTATTAGGGTAAGTGTCTGCAAATTCTTTAAACTTAAAACGAGCAGTAGTATAATCTTTTAAACGATAAAGCGTAAAAGCGTAATAGTAATTTAAATCTTCAGCTTCAGCAGTTCCTCTATACTTTTGAGCTAAACCTTCAAACAAGATTAAGGCCTTAGAATAATCCTTTTTATTATAAAGTCTAATTCCTTCTTGGTATTTTTTTCCCACATCATTACTTAAGCGTAATTTTTCAAAACGGCTTTTACAACCCGAAACGCTTAATATAACGATGGTAAAACTTAAAATGAGTAGGTGTTTAATTTTAAACATTGTGCAAAGATAATGTAATAATACGATAACGTCAATTAAAAATAATTAGCGCTAAGCTAAATAAAGCCCGTCAACCCATCAAACACTTAACAAATTTTAACATTAGCATGCTAAATAGAGTGCCTAAAAGTATAATATTTTCATGTTAAGTATAAATGATAAACCTAATATGAGATATATATTATATAGGTTGCAAAATGTACTCTCCATAAAATGCATTGTAAACGATTTTTAATATTACTAAAATA
>JAIELS010000191.1 GCA_019752795.1 Sphingobacteriaceae bacterium | reverse complement strand
GTGGGAGATATTACTTCTCCAACAATCATAATCAATGAAGAAGTTTATCGCAACACGGCGGATTTCGCCCTACGTTACATGCGCCAGCAAAGAAGTGGTTTTAATCCATATTTACAAGATAGTTGCCATACACACGATGGTTTTGTTTTGTATGGAAGCAAAGCCGGAATTAAAGATAGCACCTTTTATGACGCTTCTGGAGGTTGGCATGATGCAAGTGACTATTTGCAATATTCTACCACATCGGCTAATGCAACCTATCATTTACTAATGGCTTATAGAGATTTTCCAAATGCTTTTGGAGATGAAAAACAATCGAATGGTTTGGACGGAAAAAATGGTATGGCTGATGTTTTGGATGAAGCAAAATGGGGCTTAGATTGGTTGTTAAAAATGCACCCGAAGGAGAATATTATGTTTAATCAATTGGCGGATGATAGAGACCATCTGTCAATGCGTATTCCGAAGGAAGATAGCCAGTATGGAAAAGGATTTGAACGCCCTTTGTATTATATAGATGGTTTGCCACAGCAACGAGGTAAGTTTATGAACAATACCAAGGGCACAAGTTCTACGGCTGCAAAATTTGCAAGTTCTTTTGTTTTAGGGTCAAAACTTTTTGCTAATTCTGATAAAAAATATGCTGAGAATTTAAATCAAAAAGCTAAAAGTGCGCTAGCTTATGCAAACCTAATCAAAGGTGTAACACAAACCGTTTCAGTTAAATCACCTTATATTTATGCTGAGGATAATTGGGTAGATGATATGCAATTGGCTTATGCTTCTGTTCAAAGATCTGCAAGTAAAATGGCAGAAAAAAATAGTTTAGCGATGGCATTTGAATATGCCAAACAAGAACCTATAACACCGTGGTTAACTCGAGACACCGCCAATCATTATCAGTATTATCCATTTGTAAACATAGGGCATTATGAGTTGGCCAAGCAAAGCACAGGAGAAACCAGAAATCAATTAGTTAATTATTATAAGCAAGGGATAGAAGAGGTTAGCCAAAGAGCGGAGAAAAATGCATTTAACCGTGGTGTGCCATTTATTTGGTGTAGCAATAATTTAACAGTTGCTTTTGCTATGCAGTGTTTTTGGTATAAAGAATTAACTGGCGATAATGCATTTAGTGAATTAGAACAAGCAAATTTCGATTGGCTATTTGGCTGTAATCCATGGGGTACGAGTATGGTTTACGGTTTGCCAAGCTGGGGCGATACGCCTGTAGATCCGCACTCTGCATTTACCCATTTAAAGCAATATCCAATTGATGGTGGCTTGGTTGATGGACCTGTTTATACAAGTATCTATAAAGGGTTAATTGGCATACAGCTCACAAAACCGGATTCGTATGCTGATTTTCAAAGTGACTTAGCGGTTTATCATGATGATTATGGCGATTATAGTACCAATGAACCTACCATGGACGGTACTGCATCTTTGGTTTATTTATTAGCAGCTTTTGATAGTAAAAGCAAGTCTTTTCCGAAAGAATTTACGGTTGATGAGGGAGCAATTATTAGAGGAAACAAAGCAAAGAAAAAAATTGCATTAGTTTTTACAGGAGATGAATTTGCTGATGGTGGAGAAAGTATTGCCAATACATTAGCTAAAAATAAAGTAAATGCATCCTTTTTTTTAACAGGAAGATTTTATGATAATCCTAACTTTAAAAACATCATAACTAAATTAAAGAAAAATGGAAACTATCTTGGTGCACACTCTAACGATCATTTGTTATATGCTGATTGGAAAAGTAGAAATACCTCGCTCATTAGCAAAGAAGTTTTTAATACAGATTTGAGTAAGAACTATTTGGCTATGGAAAAATTTGGTGTTAAAAAACAAGATGCGAAATATTTTTTACCACCTTACGAATGGCATAATCAAGAAATAGCAAATTGGACAGCGGCTATGGATTTACAATTGGTAAACTTTACACCAGGAACAAGATCCAATGCAGACTATACCTATCCCGAAATGGGAAATTCTTACAGATCTAATGAGGAAATATATCAGTCTATTTTAAATTATGAAAAGGCAAACAGTTTAAATGGGTTTATGTTGTTGCTACATATTGGAACAGATCCGAGAAGAACCGAAAAGCTTTATGATAAGTTGCCCGAATTAATCCAATATCTTAAAGGTCTTGGTTACGAATTAGTAAAAATTAATGAATTATTAGCCCAATAAGCGTAAATCATTTAATTTTTTTAAATAAATATTTACCTTTGGCAGAAATCATAAATAAAATGAGCACAGAAAATAAAAATAGTTTTGAGTGGGTTTGGTATGTAATCGGTATGTTAACGGGTATTTTAGCAGTTTTTGCTGTTACAAGTCATGTTGGATATCTATTTTTAGGCGCTATTTTTGGCCTAATCTTTACTGCAATATTTGTTAATGGTATTGTTAAAGGACGTCAATACTAAGCCTATAAATTATACATATGAAAAAACCAGAGTTATGCATATTGGTGCACTACTCCTTTTTTCGATAAATGCGCAAAATCGGTAATCTATTTGCCAATAGATTAAGGTTACTTATAAATGCTGATATAACGCGGTTAGAATATAGAAGCACAAAAAAGGGAGTTTTTAAACTCCCTTTTTTTGTGTCGTATCTTTTCTTTTTCTTAAGAAACTATCTATATAAATTAAGGCTAAAACAACATCAACCATTAAGAAAATTTTAATTGATGTAGGATTGATAATTTTATTTTCATATAAATCGAAATTGATTTGCGGTAAATCAAATTTGAAATTTAAATCAGCGCTTGCAATAACATAGCCAAATATGGCAACTATAGACAGAATGAAAAACCCACCAATACTGTAAATAATTCTATTGTCTACTTTTGTTTTTAAGGCTACTGGTTTAAGCTCAAGATTTACCTGCTCCATTACATTTCTAGTAAAAGACATGGAAGGTTCTTCGAATTCAAGTTTGCTTAATTCGCTATTTACCAGTAGCAGTTCCTTGTAGACCGCACTATATTGTAAATTAGTTTTTATTTTAGCTTCAATTTCAATTTTTTCGGCGAAGGTGCAATTCCCGTCGATGTAGTTCCAAAGTTGTTCTTCTATTGTATTCATATCAGTTCCTTAACTTCATCATTTAACAAATATTGTAATTTTTCTTTTAGTCTTTGCCTTGCCCTATGCAATTTTACTTTTATCGTATTTGGCGCCATATTTAATGCTAAACCAATTTCTTCTAAACTTTGCTCTCCTTTATAAAATAGCGTAATAATTGCAGCGTCATCGGGTAAGAGCAAATCAATTGCTTGGTTTAAATATACATAACTTGATTTTTTTTCATAACTATCAGCATCAAAATTAGAGCCGCTATTAGCTATTTGTAAAACATTTTCATCATCATTTATAGATTGTGTATCCAATCTCTTTTTTCGAAGAAAAGTCATAGCGGTTGTATAAGTTATGCTATATAACCAAGTAGAAAATTTTGAGGTTTGCTTAAATGTTCCCAAAGCTTTATATGCTTTAATAAAACAATCTTGAGCTACTTCTTCTGCATCTTCTCTATTCTTAGCAAAACGCATTGCCAAAGTAAAAACAAACTTTTGGTGGCGCTTAACCAGTAAAGCATACTGATTAGTGTTGCCAGCTAGTACTGCATTTATTAAAGCTATGTCTGTTTCCTTTTCTTGCATGTTATACAGTTAAGACAACGTAGATTTAAATCAGGTTACACCAAGTTACAATTAAATTAGCTGTATCGATTTAATATGGTATTGAATATTCTACCATGCAAGAAATATAGATTATTGTTATTGCTTATAATTAAACTTTGTTTTCGGCAATAAATTTTAAGCCTAAAATAGAAAGGATTAAGGTAGTGATAAAGAAAACTCGCCAAAAACTTATTGGTTCTTTAAAAAAGATGATACCTACTAAAACAGTTCCAACGGCCCCAATACCAGTCCAAACAGCATATGCGGTGCCTAAAGGTAAAGTTAGGGTTGCTTTATTTAAGAACACAAAGCTCATTGTTGCACAAATTAAAAATCCTAATCCCCATTTTAAATTGGAGAAATTATTAGACAATTTTAAGCACGTTGTAAATCCTATTTCTAAACAACCGGCAATAATTAGATAAATCCAACTCATAATTTTATTTTTTTGCAAATATGAGCTAGTCAAATCTTTTTATACTTTACAAATGTTAAGAAATGATTTTATTTTAGTCCAGCTCTAATTCTACTCAATGTTACTGGAGAAACACCTAAATAGGAGGCGATATGAGTTAATTGCACTCTTTGAATTAATGTTGGTGTTTCACGAATAAGTTCAGCATATCTTTCGGTAGCTGTTTTAAATTGTTGATTAATAAATCGTTCTTCGGTTTTAATCAATTCTAACTCAGCTAGTTTCCTGCCCCAGTTGGCCAAGCCGATATGTTTGCTGTATAACCCTTGTAGTGTTTGATGTGAAATACGGAGCAACTGACTAGCTTCTAGCAGCTCAACAATCTCATAACCTGGCTTTTCTTTGATGTAACTATTGTACGATAAAATTATATCTCCCTCTTGCCCAAACCAAAATGTAGCTTGTTGTTTATGCGTATTGCAGTAAGCTCTGGCTATTCCTTTTTCAATAAAATAAACATATCTCTCAACTTTATCTGTGTCAAACAAAATAGCATTTTTAGCATACGATACCATTTCCATAGCGCCAAGCAAAGCCTCGGTTTCTATTTGCTTTAAAGGAGAAATGCTAATAATTTTATGATGTAAAGGACTCAAAACTAAATATCTTTGGTTAAATATAAGTTATTGTTAAATAATTTTTAGGCTGTAGTGTAACCTTATTTTTTTTGCTGTTGTCATAGACTTCAGAAAACATTAATAAACACAAAAATATTTAACAACTTAAAAAAAACATCATGGAAGCAATATTAGTACCCATCACATTATTCATTTGCACGTTTGCAATGGTATTCGGCATTAGATATTTATCAAATAAAGAAAAAATGGCAATGATAGAACGAGGAATAGATCCTGGCGTTAACAAAGCCACCCCGAAACCCTTTTTAAGCTTAAAATTTGGCTTGTTATTAGTTGGATTAGGAATAGGATTATTGGTTGCGTTGTTTACAGTAAGAGGAGTTTTTGGCTCAGAAATGAACAATGCTGAAGAAGGACAATCTGTAGCTATTTATTTCGGTTGCCTTGGAATTTTCGGCGGCTTAGGTCTAATTACTTCTTATTTTGTAGAGAAAAAATGGCTTGATAAACAAAACTAGTCCGAAAGTCGGAAAATCAAGAAATACCGAAAGTTGATAACTTCCGGTCTTTTTGATTCAAACTCTTGGTGCTTTACTGATTTGTGATCTTAGAGACCACTACAAAGGTTTTGGTAAAATGGCAACAGTTAATCTACTAATGCAATTCATCTTGCCTCTATCGTTGTACATTTTAATCTCCCATATTTGGGTTTTTCCACCGATGTGTAATGGTTTACAA
>JAIELS010000151.1 GCA_019752795.1 Sphingobacteriaceae bacterium | reverse complement strand
TTGCCATTGTCGCACGTTTTCGAACGTACTGCAACTTATCATGTTTGTTGTACTAAAGGTTGTAAGATTGCATTTGCACAAAGTTTAGAACTTTTAGCAAAAAATATGACAGAGGTAAGACCTACCGTAATGTCTTGCGTACCGCGTTTATTAGAGCGTATACATGATAAAGCAATTAAATCTGGTACAGCAGCTGGCGGTACAAAAGCAAAAATATTTAATTGGGCATTAGAAACTGGAAATAACTATCGAGTTAAAAAAGAAGCTGGAAAAAGTACAGGTTTAATATTAGATGCTAAAAAAGCAATAGCGGAGAAACTAGTATTCAGTAAAATTAAAGAAAAAACCGGTGGCCGATTGAAATTCATGCTTTCTGGCGGTGCAGCACTACCAAAAAATGTAGGTGAATTTTTTGGTGATTTGGGTATTAAAATTTTAGAGGGTTTTGGGCTAACCGAAACATCACCTGTAATGGCGGTAACAGAATACCACAGACAAGTTTATGGTACAGTTGGCCGCATTATTCCAGGCATAGAAGTTGGTATACAAGATGTAGAAACCAAAGAAATTATCAACATACAAACCCACGATACTTTTAAAGAAAACTTTGAGTGTGCCGAAGGCGAGGTAATTGTGCGTGGACATTGCGTAATGAAAGGTTATTTTAACAAACCTGCTGAAACTGCAGAAGTAATTGATGCAGGCAAATGGTTCCATACCGGTGATATTGGTCGTTTTTATAAAGGAAATTTGCAAATTACAGATCGATTAAAAAACATGATTGTAAATGCTTATGGTAAAAATGTTTATCCAACACCTGTTGAAAATATATACTTGAAAAGCCCAAAAATAGATCAGTTATTTTTAATTGGCGACAAACGCGAGTACATTACTGCAATCATAATTCCTAACCAAGAAACACTTCAAGAAACTTTTAATTTAGATGAATCATTCTTTAAACAAGAAACTGATTTTATTGAAAATCAAGAAATTAAAGAATGGTTTGAAAAGGATATCAAGAAAATTTCTAATGAATTAGCCAAATTTGAGCGAATTAAAAATTTTAAAATCAAACGTAATCCTTTTAGTATTGATGAAGGCGAAATTACCCCTACTATGAAAGTGAAACGTAGGGTTGTAGAGAAAAAATACATTGAAGCAATTAATTCGATGTATGAAGAAGATGTAGAGGCTGATTAAATAATAGATAAATTCAATATAAAGATTTCTCTGTAGATGCGGCTCAAAATATTACCATAAACGCCACAAATTCACTACTTTTGCAAAAAATACAATAAATGAGTACAGAATTATCAGAACTGGAAATCCTACGCCGTGATTCGTTAAAACAACTTCGCGAACTTGGTATTAACCCATATCCGGCAGAAGCTTATGAAATTAATGCTAATGCAGCAGACATATTAGCTAACTACGAAAAAGATAAAACAGCTTATAAGACCATCAGCATTGCTGGTAGAATTATGGGGCGCAACATTATGGGCGCTGCCTCTTTTGCTGAATTACAAGATGCAACTGGCCGTATTCAGATCTATTTAAAACGTGATGAGCTTTGCCCTGGAGATGATAAAACTTTATACAACACTGTATTTAAGAAGTTATTAGATATTGGAGATTTTATCGGAATTGAGGGTTATGTTTTTACTACTCAAACGGGCGAAATATCTGTCCACGTTACTAAATTTACTGTTCTTTCTAAATCTTTACGTCCTTTACCTATTGTAAAACGTGATGACGAAGGAAATGTATTTGATGGATTTACCAATCCAGAGTTGCGTTACAGAATGCGTTATGTAGACTTAACGGTAAATCCTGATTACAAGCAGATTTTCATTAACCGCTCTAAAGTAATTAACACCATGCGTAATTACTTCGACAACCAAGGTTGGATGGAAGTTGAAACACCAATTTTACAAGCGGTACATGGTGGCGCAGCGGCTCGTCCATTTGCTACACACCACAATACGCTAGATATGCCCTTGTTTTTACGTATTGCGAATGAGCTTTACTTAAAAAGGCTAATTGTTGCTGGTTTCGACGGTGTTTATGAGATCGGTAAAATGTTCCGTAATGAAGGTATGGATCGTACGCACAATCCTGAATTTACTTCAATGGAAATCTACGTTGCTTACAAAGACTACGTTTGGATGATGGGCATGGTAGAGGAATGTTTAGAGAAAATAGCTGTAGCAATTCATGGTTCTCCTATAGTTAAAGTTGGTGAGCATGATATTGATTTTGCTGGTCCGTACGAGAAGTTAACAATGTACGAATCTATTCAAAAATATACAGGCATCGATGTTTCTAACATGACTGAAGCAGAACTTGTACAAACTTGTAAAGATTTAGGCATTGCTACAGACGATACAATGGGTAGAGGTAAATTGGTTGATGAACTTTTCAGTGAAAAAGTGGAAGCGAACCTAATTCAGCCTACTTATATTACAGATTATCCAATTGAGATGACCCCTTTAGCTAAGAAACACCGTAGCAAAGATGGCTTGGTAGAACGTTTCGAGTTATTTGTAATGGGTAAAGAAATTGGAAACGCTTACACAGAATTGAATGATCCAATTGATCAAAAAGAACGTTTTGAAGAACAATTGAAATTGGCTGCCAGAGGTGATGATGAAGCCATGGCTATGGATGATGATTTTATACGTGCTTTAGAATATGGCATGCCTCCTACCTCAGGTTTAGGTATTGGGATAGATCGTTTGGTAATGTTAATGACTAACCAATCTACCATTCAAGAAGTATTATTTTTCCCACAAATGCGTGCTGAGAAAAAGAAAATTGAGATGAACGCTGACGAAACTGAACTTTTTACTTTAGTTAAAGAAGGAGAAGAACGTTTACTAAGCGATGTAAAAGCTGATTTAGCAGATTGGAGCAATAAAAAGTGGGATACTACCCTAAAAGGGCTAACTGCTAAAAATATATTAAAGGTTACTAAAACTGATGTGGGTTTATTTATCTCACTAAAATAAATTAAATATATCTATGTCTAGTCCTTAAAATAGTTGACTATTTATTGGGTTAAAATTACAAATTAAAAAGAACCATCAAGACTCGTTTTTGATGGTTCTTTTGCTTTTCCATCGTTTAACTTTTATACTTGGTTTTGAATGTGCCTGTCTTGGTGTTAGCAATCCAATTGAAAGATGTGGTCTGATCTTGTTATATGCCTCAATTGCCTGATGTACCTGCTTGTGTAATTGCCTGCTATTTTCAAAAACACTGTCCAGTCCAAATTCATCCTTCAAGATTCCATTTACTCTTTCGGCTACCGCATTTTCATACGGATCCCCATTTTCTGTCATACTTATCCTGATATCATTTTCTAATAAAAGCCCTACATAGCCAGAACTGCAGTATTGAAGACCACGATCAGAATGATGGGTGAGCTGATGATCGTATTCCCTCTTATTAATTGCCATTTCCAATGCCTTCATGGTTGATTCGGTTTTCATGTCGCCACATATCTCATAGCCCATAATCTGTTTTGAGCCCGCATCGGTAACCAGGTGTAGGTATTCATTCTTAGCGGTTGTCTGCAGATAGGTGATGTCCGAAACCCACAGCTGTTCTGGACCAGTAAGCTCCATATCCCTGGTCAGGTTTGGATATTTTCTCATCCAATGCCTTGAATTGGTTGTTTTAGTATATCTACGCCGCTTACAAATCAAAAGTTGCTCGGACCTCAATATCCCAAACAGTTTATCTCGCCCTACCTTTAGGTTCTTCCTCTTGAGATTTTCCCGTAAAATAAAGTGAAGCTTGCGAACTCCAGTACCGGGAAGCTTGTAACGAATATCCAGTACCATTTCCTTTACCTGCTGGTTAATATTGGATTCCTTTACCGAATTGGACCTTCTTTTATAAAAGGCCTGTTTAGTATAGCCAAACAGTTTGCACAAGTTTGCAATATTACTATTACCAAAGTGGAGTGCTATTTCTTGAACTGCTTGGCACCAGACTTTTTTCTAATCTCGATATTCAGCTCACGTTCGGCTATTTCCACAAATTTCTTATACATCGCTAGTTGCAATTCAGCTTCGGCAAGCTTTTTTTCCAAAATCTTATTCTCTTCCCTTAGTGATGCCTTTAGCTCCTTGATAATCTGCTGTTCAGTGTCCTTCATAGGTCTACCTATACTTTTGTAAGTTGGATAGGCTAATTTACCATATTTTTTTAACCAACCAGGAATGCAACCATTTCCTTTAATACCATACTTTTGCCGAAGCTGATCCTTATTAAGACTGCCAGATTCATATTCCAAAACAACCAGTTTCTTGAAACTTTCGCTATAAATATTTATCGAACGAGTAGTTTCTTTAAGTTTTTTATTGACCATATTTTTAAATTTTTGGTCAACCTTTTTTAGGACTCTACAATATAAAAAAATCCCTTGAACTTTTTAGCTCAAGGGATTTTTGCTTTAAAATCTTAATCCTAATGTTAAAAAGACATTGTCTTTTGTGCTTTTTGTATTAGCAACTGGTTCTGTCTTGTTACTTAAAGTATAAGGGCTAAAATTATTTGAACCTTCAACTTTCTGATAAGCTAAATCTATATAGTAGCTATTGATACGATATCCTATACCACCGCTATATATTTTAGTGTCATATATACCATCATTGTCAGCTTTATAAGCGCTACCATTTACACCATAACCAGCTCTTAAATTTATAGCATCAATTTTATATTCAGCGCCAACTCTAAAGTTTATGGCTCCTTTATAGCTATCTCTTACCTCTCTGTTATTATCAATAGATACATCTTTATTTCCGCCATTGTTTGAAGAAAACTTCATGCTTGCATAATCAATATAATCAACGTCGGCAGAGATAATAGCTTGTCCACCGATAATATAACTTGCACCCAAAGAGCCCTTTAAAGGTGTGCGTAAATTATAGGTAAAGTCATAAGTGCTTTTCTCACTACTTCCTCTAATTGTTCCTCTATTATCTAAGTTTTCTGTATAACTATCATCAATTACAAACCAAGTTGGAGTTGCTAACGTAGCACCCACTCTAAAATTACTAACCGGTCTAAATATGATACCTAGTTTTCCATTTACGCCAGAACCCCTAGTAATTTGGTTTTGGTTAAATAATAGTTTATAATTAATGTTGGATCCACTTAAAATATAAGATCCACTTGGGTTCGCAGGGTTAGGTATATATTCTCTAGCTTTTCCACTTTCTTCATATTGTGAATCACTATTGTATTTGATGTCTACTAAACCTAAACTAAAACCAATATAAATTTGGTTTGAGATGTTAGCTGCAGCAGAAAAGTTAAACTCCGAAGTAGAACCAGTCCTAATTTCATTTTTACGTTGAACATTACTTTGATTATTATCTGCAAGAGTCTCTGGATAATAATTACCTAAAGCTCCATCATAACTAATTAAATAATTATCATAAGCCATTTGACCTACGCTTCCTTTTACAAGATTATTTGGAGATATTCTACCAGCTTCTTCTGCAAAAAAGTCAGC
>JAIELS010000059.1 GCA_019752795.1 Sphingobacteriaceae bacterium | reverse complement strand
ATTCGGTTTAGAAGAAAACTATTCTGACCCCGATAAAATGGACAAATTGATGGCTCGCCAAGGTGAGTTGCAAGATAAAATTGATGCAGTTAATGCTTGGGAATTAGATACCAAATTAGAAAGAGCGATGGATGCTTTGCGTTGTGCAGATCCTGATACTTTAATTGGTGTACTTTCTGGTGGTGAACGCCGTCGTGTAGCCATGTGTCGTTTATTATTGCAAGAACCTGATGTTTTATTATTAGATGAGCCAACCAACCACTTGGATGCGGAAAGTATTGATTGGTTAGAGCAATTTTTACAAAACTATAAAGGAACTGTTATTGCGGTTACCCACGATAGATATTTCTTAGACAATGTTGCTGGCTGGATTTTAGAATTAGATCGCGGTGAGGGTATTCCTTGGAAAGGAAATTATTCATCATGGTTAGAGCAAAAAGCAAAACGTTTAGCACAAGAAGATAAAACAGAAGGTAAACGCCAAAAAGCATTAGAGCGTGAATTAGAGTGGGTACGTATGGCACCAAAAGCTCGTCATGCTAAGTCTAAAGCTCGTTTGGCAAATTATGATAAATTGGCTTCGGAAGATGGAAAAGAACGCGAAGAAAAACTGGAGTTATTTATCCCTGCAGGTCCGCGTTTAGGTAATGTAGTAATTGAAGCTACGGATGTAACCAAAGCTTACGGCGATAAAATTTTATTCGAAAATTTAAACTTCTCTTTGCCGCCTGCTGGTATCGTAGGCATTATCGGTCCGAACGGTGCTGGTAAAACCACTTTATTCCGTTTAATTACTGGACAAGAGACCCCTGATAAAGGAACTTTTAGAGTTGGTGAAACCGTGAAATTGGGCTATGTAGATCAAATGCACAACGATTTAGATCCAGAAAAAACGGTTTACGAAAACATTACCGACGGCTTAGACAACATGCTTTTAGGCAACAAGCAGGTAAACTCAAGAGCGTATGTTTCTAAATTTAACTTTAATGGTGGAGATCAACAAAAGAAAGTTGGCGTGTTGTCTGGCGGTGAGCGTAACCGTGTTCACTTAGCGATAACTTTAAAAGAAGGCGCTAACGTTTTATTACTGGATGAGCCTACCAATGATATCGATGTAAACACTTTACGTGCTTTAGAAGAAGCTTTAGAAAACTTTGGTGGTTGTGCGGTAGTAATTAGTCACGATAGATGGTTTTTAGATAGAATTTGTACGCACATTTTAGCTTTTGAAGGCAACTCTGAAGTTTATTCTTTTGAAGGTAATTATTCTGATTATGAAGAAAACCGTAAGAAAAGATTAGGAGATGTAGCTCCAAAAAGAATTAGATACAAGAAAATAGTTTAACAATAAAAGGCTCCAAATTGGAGCCTTTCTTGTATATATTCAACAAATAATTTTAATAAATTAAGTAGTAAAATAATAAATTAAAAAAACACCAGTAACAACTATTGTTATAAAAATCAATATCATCTTTACAGGAAGGTTATACTGACTAAAACCACCAGATTTAGCTTTTAAGTATAAACTAATACTTAGTAAAACTAAACTTAATAGAGAAAGATAAGGCAAATAAGCCTGTGGTATAAAAGTCTGACTTTTAAACAACTGCGCTATAATTACCAGAAAAAGAATGCTTACTCCTGCAATCCTAGATACCGATTGTATTTTTTGATTATCCATTATATGTTTTACGATACCAAGCTAAACAAATTATTAATTTTTTGTAAGCCAACTCTCTAATATCTGTTTTTGTAATAAAGTAGGATTTTCTTTTCTTGTTATTGCAAAAGATCTATTGAGCTTAGGTTCAAGAGTTAATTTGATATCTTTTTTTACTCCATTTTGCAAAATAACAAGTGCTACAACTTCACCCGCTTTATAATTTTTTTCAATATCTGATATGGTTTGTGCGTTTACAGCGTTTTGTGAAGCCGTTAAAATAATATGACCAACTCTTATTCCGGCTTTCCAAGCTGGCGATTCATAATCAACATTACTCACTATTAAACTATCATTTCGCATACGAGTTCTTAAACCAACATTACTAATTGGTAGTACTGTTGTTGCCGTATCAATATTTAATCCTGCATAATTTAAATATTTCTGATAATCTAATTCCTTAGTGGTAGTTGTGTAATCAAACAATTCTGTTAAATCCGTACCTGCAATTTTCTCAGTTTCTGCTCTAAACTCTGCTTCTGTAAAACCTCTTTTTAATTTTTGATAATATGCTGTATACATTTTTCTCATCACATCATCTAATGATTTTTGGTTGTTAGTTGCATTTCTAATTTTAAAATCAAGCAACATGCCTACTACTGGGCCTTTATCATAATAGGAGATTGTCTTATTTACTTCATCTTCACTACGCCCAAAAGGTCCATCAGACCAAGTATTATAGCTCGCTTGAACAAGAGATTGGTAATGCCTACCAGGCTTACTTTCAAAAGCGAGTATATTAGCTTTTAAATTACCCAACAACTCCTCTTCAGTTGATAAACCTGCTCTTTTAACCACTAAATATTCGTAGTAAACAGAAAGACCTTCAGAAACCCATAACATATTGGTTCTGCTTCCTTTTTTATAATCAAAAGGTCCAAGTTCAATTGGTCTTATTCTTTTCACATTGTAGTGATGAAAATACTCATGTGCAATAAAATTATATAACTTATTTCTACCCGCTGCCGTATTTAAACCATTACCATTAAAGCTAATTGTAGTAGAATTTAAGTGTTCTATACCGCCTTGTCCCGGACCAATAGCAATAAATGTATAATCTTTATAAGGAATATCTCCGATTAAGTCTGAAGCAGATTCTACTATTTTTTTAATGTCAGCGATAAATTTTTCTTTATCAAAATCGCCCATTTTATAACCTACAAAATAATGCGGAATACCTTTAACCGTAAATGACGAAAGACTTTCTAATGGACCAACTAATAAAGGACTATCATATAAAACATCATAATTTAAAGCAAAATAAGTATTCGTTTGGTCTTTAATTTTCGATAATCCTGTAGCTATTGTCCAATTGTTAATAGGATTAATCTTAATAGTTGAAGGTTCATTTATTTTGCCTTCTGGGTATAAAAACAATGCACCGGGAATAATGTATGCCCTATCTGCACCCAAATAACTCGACGCAACAAATGCTCTTGTGGCTTTTATATCATACGTTACGGTAATTACAGTTTCTTTAGTAGAATTTATTTTCCATGTATTTTCATCTATTTTTTCCCAATTGAGTGTAAGACCTGCTTTATCTTTTACTATAAAATTTGAAACATACTGTGCAAAATTCATATTTTGGTAATAACCTGGTGTCCAAACAGGCATTATAAAATTTGTAGTTTTTTGAATAGGCAATTGCATAGAAACTTGAAATTTCTGTTGCTCAGGATTTTGCATAGACACCTCATAATTTACCAAAGCCTTTTGCTGCGCTGCAAGATTTAAGGCATTTAAAAACATAAAGCCAAACAATAATGCAAGAGAATGAGATAATTTCATGATTAAAATATTTTTATTTGTCAAAATAATAAAATAATATTAACAATATATTTAAAAACCCAATTTGATTTCGATTGTTATAAATCTATTACACACAATATGATATATTTGCCGTAATTATGAAAAAGATACTTGTTGTTGACGATGATGATGACGTTTTAGAAACCATCCAGCTTATTCTTGAAATTGGAGGTTACGAGATAGCGCCTTTAAATAATGCCGAATTGGTATTTGACACCATAAATGATTTTAAACCCGATTTGATTTTACTTGATGTTGTATTGGGCAAAATTGATGGTGGATTAATTTGCAGTCAATTAAAAGGTCATTCAGAAACTAAACATATTCCTGTTTTAATGATGTCTGGTTTATATAACCTTAAAGAGCTGGAAGATTTAAACTGTGCTCCAGACGACTTTATGTCTAAACCATTTAAAATGGATGTTCTTCTAGAGAAGATAGAAAAATTATTGAATAGGAAAAAAATTCCAGGCTACGATATTAACTAGCAAAGTTCCGTCATTTCGACTACAGGAGAAATCTACTATTTAATGGCTTTAAATTAAGATTATAGATTTCTCTTCGCTTCCGATGTAAAATCGGAACAAGTACGCTCACTCGAAATGACGAGTAACTTATTTCTTCTCTTCTCTTGGTCCGCGTTTATAAATTACTAAACCGTTTAAAAAGTTACGCAAAATCTGATCACCACATTTTTTAAAATTTGGATGTTCATCATTTCTAAAAATATCGCCTAGCTCGCTTTTGGTTACAGTGAAGCCAACCAATTTACAGATTTCAATTATTTGATCGCTATTTAAGGATAATGCTACCCTTAATTTTTTCATTACATCGTTATTGCTCATACCACCCCTAAATCCCCTAAAGGGGACTTTTGTTTTATTTATAAATTTATACTTCCCTCCCCTTTAGGGGTCGGGGGTTACATTGCTGTTTCTATTTTTACTTTTTTATTTTTTACTTTTTCATTAGCTAAGGTTCTTAAAACTTGTGGTACCAGTTTTCGCTTAATGGCAACATAAGAAGCTTGATCTTTTACTTCAATTAAACCAACATCTTCTTTTTGCAAACCACCTTTTTTAAGCAATAAACCAACAATATCTATTTTATTAACCTTGTCTTTTTTGCCTGCACTAATATATAAAGTTTGCCATTCGCTATCTTTTGGCAATTGATATTTCCCTTTTAAAATTTCAGTTTCTATATCTCCTTTTAAGAAAGGGTATTTTTCTTCATCTGCTAAAATTAAATAAGCTGTACCTTTTGCATTCATTCTTGCCGTACGACCATTACGGTGTAAAAATGCATCTTCTGTGTATGGCAATTGGTAATGAATAATATATTCTACTTCTGGAATATCTAAACCTCTGGCAGCTAAATCAGTTGTAATTAAAATTTTAATACTTCCGTTTCTAAACTTTAATAAAGCTCTTTCTCGCTCATCTTGCTCCATTCCACCGTGAAAAATATCATGAGCCAAATCTTTATCAATTAACAAATCACTAATTCGATCTACAGTTTCTCTGTGGTTACAGAAAATCAAAGTTGTCTTGCTGCCTATTTTACAAATCAGTTGTAATAAAGTATCTAATTTATCTTCGGCAGTGGTATGTACTTTTTTTAATTTTAAATCTGGAACGATAGCCGCATCCTTTAAAAAATCTATATAAACGGGATTTTTAAGCTTTGTAAATGCTGGTATATCTTGCATCGCTGTGGCGGAAGTTAAGATACGTTGTTTTAAAGATAACATTGCATTGATGATGTACGACATGTCTTCTTGAAAACCAAACTCTAATGCTTTATCAAACTCATCTAAAACTAAAGTAGTTACAAATGATTCATCAAAATTTTGATGACGTAAATGGTAAGCGATTCTACCTGGTGTGCCAATTAATACTGCAGGTGGTTGTTCAAAATTATTACGTTCGGTTTTTATGGCATGACCGCCATAGCAGCAATTCACTTTAAAACCTGTGCCCATTTGCTTAAATACCTGCTCAATTTGTAAGGCTAATTCTCTAGAAGGAACTAAAATTAAACATTGTACACCTTTGCTGTTGTTATCTAAATTATGTAATACCGGCAATAAAAAAGCCAATGTTTTACCAGAACCAGTAGGCGCCAAAACGA
>JAIELS010000199.1 GCA_019752795.1 Sphingobacteriaceae bacterium | reverse complement strand
ACAAAGTGTTTTTACTGGTACAAGTAATCGCTTTACTTATATGATCTCGGATTTTCAAAATGGATTTGCAGGAAAAGAAACTATTCAAGCAGACCCAAATACAAATATTACCTTATTAAAATTAAATGCTAACGATTTGCCTAATGTAGCAGTTGATAGCGTTTGGTTTTTATCCCCAGTGCATCAAGCTAATTCAACAGAAAAATTAGTTGTTCAATTACGTAATTACGGTGATCAGGATGCTAAAAATATCCCATTAAAGCTTATTGTAAATAATCAGCAAAAGGCAATTAGCAGTTTAAATATATTGGCAGGTAAAACCCAAAGGGATACTGTTTCTTACAGCGGACTTAATTTAGGATGGCAAAAAGCTGTAGTTAGCATAAAAGATTTTCCATTAACTTTTGATGATGAACTGAACTTTAGTTTTAACGTTAATGCAAACCAAAATATCTTAAGCATAAACGGATTAAATTCTGGCAAATACATTAAAGCGCTTTATGGTGCTGATAGTTATTTTAAGTTTACAGAAATGCCAGAAGCAAATATTAACTATACAGACTTTAATAATTATAGTTTAATCGTTTTAAACCAATTAATTAGCCCTTCGAGTGGTTTAGCCCAAGAAATTAAAGGTTATATTGCTAATGGAGGTACCGTAGTCATATTTCCAGATTTAGCTTCAGATATGAAAGTTTATTCGGCATTTTTAACTGCGATTAATCTTCCGGCTGTTGCCGAATTAAAAAATACGCCTGTAACAGTTAGTAAAATGGACTTAAAAAATCCATTGTTTAAAGATGTATTTGAAACGCTACCTCAAAAATTAGATTTGCCACAAATAAGTAGTTATTTTTCTTTTATAGAGAATAATAATAGCAATCAAGAAAATATATTAGAATTACCTGCCAATAAACTCTTTTTTGCTAGATACGCTAACGGAAACGGACAGGTATATTTATCTGCTACTGGTTTAAGTAAAGAGGTAAGTGGTTTTTCAACTCATCCAGTATTTGTGCCGTTAATGTATAAAATTGCTTTTACGAGCGCTAAAGAGCAAGCGTTGTATTATACAGTGATGAAAAATAATGTGCTAGAAAGTAAGAAAATTAATTTGGGTACAAATCAGTCTGTAAAATTAGTTGCAGATGGCTTTGAAATTATACCTGAAGTTAGAAATATCAATGGTAAAACTTTATTGTATATCGCTGATCAGGTAAAAAAGGCAGGTTTTTATGATGTCAAAAAGGGCGATTCTACATTATCTGTGGTGGCTTTTAACAATAATAGGTCAGAATCTGATATGCACTATACCAATCAATCTGATATACAAAAACTGTTTGGTAAGCAATCGGTTACATTTTTAAACTCTAAGTCAGATAGTATCAAAACAGGTTTTGCCGCAAAAAATAATGGAACAGAATTATGGAAACTTTGTCTAATTTTGAGCATTGTTTTTTTAGCGATTGAAATACTATTAATCAGATTTTACAGCATTTATAAACAAACAAACTCATGAACCTCTTAGTTAAGGGAATTTTAATTGTAGATCCAAATAGCGAGTTTAATAATCAAATTTGCGATGTACGTGTAGAAAAAGGAAAAATTAGTGCCATTGAAAATAAAATGGACCCAAAAAATGGGGAAGAAGTTTTCGAGGCAAATGGAGCTATACTTTCTCCTGGGTTTTTCGACTTAAATTGTGCCATTGGTGATCCAGGTTTGGAAACAAAAGAAGATATAAAAACAGGAACTGCAACAGCAATGGCTGGCGGATTTACTGGTATCGCAGTTTTACCTAACACAAAACCTGTTGTGCAATCTAAAGGCGAAGTTGCCTATATTTTAAATAAAGCTAAAGATAATTTAGTAGATGTTTATCCGATAGGGGCGATAAGTAGAGATTTAGAAGGAAAGGAAATAGCCGAACTTTTTGATATGAAAAATGCCGGCGCAGTTGCATTTTCTGATGGAAGCAAAGCTATAACTGATGATGGATTTTTGAGTAGAGCAATGCAATATGCTTTAGGTTTTGGTGGTTTGTTAATGTTGTATCCAGAAAATAAAGCCATTGCTGGTAAATCTCAAGTAAATGAAAGCGCAAATAATGTTTTATTGGGGATGAAAGGTGTGCCAGCATTAGCAGAAGAAATGCAAATTGCCAGAGATATATTTTTAGCCACATATCACAATGCTCCAATTCATATTAGCAATATTTCTACAGCCGGATCAGTAGCCTTAATTAAAAAAGCTAAAAAAGATGGTGTAAAAATATCTTGCGATGTTGCTGCTCATCAATTGATTTTTACAGAAGAGCTGTTGAACGATTTTGATAGCAATTATAAAGTAAAGCCACCTTTGCGTAGTAAAACGGATAACAAAGCATTAATTGCTGGGTTAAAAGACGGCACTATAGATGCGGTTTGCTCTCAACATCGTCCGCATGAAATTGAGTTTAAAGACGTAGAATTTGAAATAGCAGCTTATGGAATTATCGCATTGCAAACCGTATTGCCGTTACTTTTGCAAGCAGGTTTAGATCCTGCGCTAATTGTAGAAAAATTAGCCATCAACCCACGTAAATTATTGAATTTGCCTATCCCAGTTATTAAATTGGGCGAAAAGGCGAATTTCACTTTATATCACCCAACACAAGAATGGGTATACAATTCATCAAGTAATTTTTCAAAGTCTAATAATTCACCATTGTTAGGTAAAGCTTTAAAAGGAAAAGTAACTTTGGTATACAATAACAATCAATTTCAAAAATATGAACCGTCCAATCATTAAAAATTTTTGTGTTTAATGATGGTAAGCTCCATTTTTCCATAAAGAAAATAAATAAAACAAAATGAATAATAGCGTAGAGCAGGCAATTGTTGCGTCTTTAGACCAATTTGCAGCAGTAAATAAAATAGAATCTTTAGCAATTGAACAAAGATTGATAGAGGTTTTTAGTAAAGACATGAACTTCTTAGAGAAGGTAGCAGAGTTTGATGAAGTTTTTGATGAGCATCCTAAATTTGACGAATTAAGAGAGGTTTTCTTTGATTTATTAATGATTAATTTCTTTACCAGTGATGTCAATAAACTAGAAGAAGATTATTTAGATTCGAAAGAATGGGAAAATATTGAAGAAGAAACTATAGACCGTGGAACAGAGTTATTGAATTTGTTATTATACATTAACGAATGCCATGATGAAGAAATTAAACCAGGTTTAGAAGACTTTTTAAAAGAATTTTTGTTGGTAGAAGAAGATGAATTTCAAGACGAGTTTCATATTTATGAAGACTTAATTAGTAACCAACAATTAGCAGAGAGTAGTGTAGAAGATATTTGTAGCAATGCAGATATAATAGAGTTAAGCGAAGAAATGGAAGAACTTTTTGTTCCTTTCATGTCTTTTTTCCTACAACCAAATGTAAATGTAAATACTCAACAAGAGCTAATTAATTTCAGTAACAATAAAAGTTTTGATGTTGCGGTTTACACATTAATTGCTAATTTTAATAAAAATAGATAAACCTAAAAACTAAAAAAAAATGGAAACATCACAAACTTTTAATCTTAAAACTGAGGCTTTAAAAAATGGAGCTATTTGGGGAGGTATCAATTTATTTATATTTCTAGTTACTTGGTATATTATGCCAAGTTTAATGAGTTCTTATTGGTATGCGGGTTTAAGCGCTGTGATAGGTATTGCATTAGCAGTTTTCTTTTGTTTAGACTTAAGAAAAAAAGCAGGTGGTTATTGGAGTTTCGGAGAGGCTTTATGGCCAATTTTTGCTATGTTCTTAACCTCTATGGCAATTGTTTTTCTTTTCACTGTAGTTTTCGGGAAGTTTATTGATCCAACATACCCAGTAAAAATGAAAGAACTTTCTATGGCAACTACTGAAAAAATGATGAATTCTATGGGTATGTCTGATGATGCTTTGGATGCAGCAATGGCTAAGGCAGCTGAAAATGCAGATAAACAATTTACGCCTACCTTTGGTCAAGCTGTTCAGGGTTTTGGTATTGCTGCAATAATGTATTTTATTGGTGCTTTAATATTTGCGCTAATATTCAAAAAAACTAATCCTAATCCATGGGGGCTTTCGGAAGAGGAAAATGTAAGTACACAATAAAACATAACAACATAAGTTAATTAACGTGCAAGTTTTATCAATTAATTTGATGAAATTTGCACGTTGTTTTTAAACGTATTTTGTTTTCAGACTATTGTCTAATACTTGATATTAAATACTCGATACTAATAAATGGATATATCAGTTGTAGTACCACTATATAATGAAGATGAATCGCTACCAGAGTTAGTTGCTTGGGTAGACAAGGTAATGGGCGAAAATAATTTTTCGTATGAAATTATTTTGGTTGATGATGGCAGTACAGATCAATCTTGGTCGGTAATTATGCAACTGAAAGAAACCTACAATGCCATTAAAGGAATTAAATTTAGAAGAAATTACGGTAAATCTGCCGCTTTAAATGTAGCTTTTGAAGTTACACAAGGTGATGTTGTAATTACGATGGATGCTGATTTACAAGATAGTCCAGATGAAATACCAGAATTGTATCGTAGAGTAAAGGAAGAAGGTTTTGATATCATTTCTGGTTGGAAAAAGAAGCGTTATGATCCAATTACCAAAACCATTCCTACTAAATTATTTAATGCTGCAACTCGCAAAATGAGTGGTATTCAATTAAATGATTTTAACTGTGGCTTAAAAGCTTATCGTGGTGAGGTGGTTAAAACTATAGAAGTTTATGGCGAGATGCATCGTTATATTCCCGTTATTGCAAAATGGGCAGGTTTTAGTAAAATTGGAGAACAGGTTGTAGAGCATAGAGCAAGAAAATACGGAACTACTAAATTTGGGTTTAGTCGTTTCATTAATGGATTTTTAGATTTACTCTCTATCTTTTTTGTGGGTAAATTTGGCAAACGTCCAATGCACTTCTTTGGTTCACTAGGCGTGTTAAGCTTTTTTATCGGTATTATCATGACTTTCTGGATGATCGGTGTTAAACTCTACCACATCGCAGTTCATACGCCTTATAAAAGAGAAATTACTGATCAACCAATGTTTTACATTGCCTTGGTCGCTATTATTGTAGGTTCACAAATGTTTTTAGCAGGCTTTATTGCAGAACTAGTAGGTAGAAATGCGCCAGAAAGAAACCAATATTTAATAGAAAAAGAAATTGTGTAATTAGCTAATTTGCTAATTAGCTAATTAACTAATTGTCAGATGTTTTTCTCCATCATTATTCCTCTATATAATCGTCCTCAAGAAATTGATGAACTTTTAACATCCTTAACCAAACAAACTTATACGCAGTTTGAGGTTTTGGTTATTGAAGATGGTTCTGTAAATGATGCTGCTGCAATTGTAGCTTCTTATGCAAAAAAGTTAGATGTTAAGTACTTTGTAAAACCAAATGCCGGACAAGGATTTGCTCGTAATTTTGGCTTTGAGCGAGCAAAGGGAGATTATTTTGTGATTTTCGATTCAGATTGTTTAATTCCGGCTGATTATCTAGAAACGGTAAAAAATCATCTATTCGAACATGAGTTAGATGCTTATGGAGGTCCAGATGCAGCACACCAAACCTTTACACCCGTTCAGAAAGCGATCAGTTATGCCATGACTTCTCCATTTAC